>CBETNY010000170.1:0-4813 GCA_965537275.1 uncultured bacterium
GTAGGACTACAGCATCATCCGGTACACGTTCAGCAACCCAATATTTTCCGGGAAGGATATCTAACAACCAGGCTTCATTTTTATCAGCAATGACCAGGGTGCGCCCGATATTTTTGTTCGAAGCATAGCCAAACCGATCGAGCAGTTGTCCTGCAATTTTCACTCCCTGACGTGCTGTTTTTGCACGTTGTGCCACCACCCGGCGAAGCATGTAGCCAATGCCGCCATCTGTGGTCTCGGCATCATGTATTTTTGAACTGCAAGCGTTGCTGGCCAGGGTTACACCCCATTCGTTCATGTAAAAGTCACTAAATTCTTCGTGTACATCTTCTATCCAGCTAAACGACCAGGTTTGTTCGGCCTGAGGAATATGGCCTCCATGAATCAATTGAAGCTGTTCGCCGGGCTGGTGTTTTTGTCTGGGAACCTGCCAAAAGTTGAACAGTTGCAGGGAGCCATCATCTTCGTTGTGGGCAAACAAAACCGAACCATCGGCGGAGGCTTTTTTGCCGGCAACAATGGTATAGCAGGCACGGCTGGTCATGGGGAGCAATCCCATCATTACAAGGCTGATAAAGAGAATTTTTTTCATCTGTTTGTGTTTTTTGAAAATTGAAATCCTGTGAAGGTTTATAGCCTAACCAAACAGTTCGGCAAGAACTTCTTCAATTTTGGCAACCCCAACAATTTGTATGCGATAGCGGTTTTTATCCAAAGCTTTAAGATTAAATTTTGATATGATGATTTTTTCGAAGCCCAATTTCTCTGCCTCTAAAATTCGGTTTTCGACATGTGCCACCGATCGAATTTCGCCCGAAAGCCCCACTTCGGCAGCCAGGCAAACTTTTGTTGAAAGTGCAATATCCTCAAGCGAAGACAAAATGGAGGCAATAATGGCCAGGTCGATGGCGGGGTCGTCTACCCGGATGCCACCGGCAATATTTAAAAAAACATCTTTGGTTCCCAATTTAAAGCCGCTTCTTTTTTCAAGGATGGCCAGCAGCATATTCATACGGCGCAGGTCGAATCCGGTGGCTGAGCGTTGAGGAGTTCCATAGGCTGCATGGGTGACCAGTGCCTGCGTTTCAACCAACAAGGGACGTTGTCCTTCAATCATGGCGGCAATGGCTACACCACTGGTGGCTTCGTCGCGTTGAGATAGTAAAATTTCGCTGGGATTGTTTACTTCGCGGAGTCCTCCCACATGCATTTCAAAAATCCCCAGCTCGGAGGTGGAGCCAAACCTGTTTTTCACCGACCGCAAAATGCGAAAACCGTAATGTTGGTCTCCTTCAAAATGCAAAACCGTATCCACCATATGCTCAAGCACCTTAGGGCCCGCCAGGTTGCCGTCTTTGGTGATGTGTCCGATGAGGATTACCGGGACATGCGTGCTTTTGGCAAACCGCATCAGCTCGGCAGCCGTTTCACGTATTTGCGAAATACTCCCCGGTGACGAATCTAGGGTGTCGGTATATAATGTTTGAATGGAATCGATGATTAAAATCTCGGGTTGCAAGGTTTCAATTTCTTTGAAAATATCGGTCGTAAAGGTTTCGTTGAGAATGTAACAGTTGTCATTCTCAATGCCGATTCGGTCGGCCCGCATTTTAATCTGCTGCTTGCTCTCTTCTCCCGAAACATATAAAATACGCGATCCCTTCATGTTCAGTGCGGTTTGTAACAACAAGGTTGACTTGCCAATGCCGGGTTCACCGCCAATCAGGACTACCGATCCACCCACAAGACCACCTCCCAAAACCCGGTTGAGTTCTGCATTTTGTGTATCGATGCGTGATTCCTTTTCTGATGTTATTTGCGTGATGGCTACCGGATGCGACTTTTTTTGTCCCTTTTTGATTCCGTGCTTTTTGTCGTCGCCTTTGCTGACTACCTCCTCCACAAAGGTGTTCCATTGTCCGCACGACGGACATTTCCCCAACCATTTAGACGATTGATAACCACAGTTTTGACAGAAATAGGTGGTTTTAGTTTTTGCCATGCCACAAAGTTAGCAAAAATGGTTTGCCAATACATTTCTCCCGGGCTTTGGTTAAAAATAAAAAAAGTATGGCCGCAGGTTCAGTGTGATTGGCCGGAAAACTTTATTTTAGCCTTTCAAATCAATCTGTCCTTACTTTGGAACGTTATCTTCAAATTATTGCCGTATCGCTGGAGGCTGTTTTCCTTAATAAAAGCCGTTCAATTCTTACCGCGTTGGGAATTATTTTCGGTGTGGCGGCGGTTATTGCCATGATGGCTATCGGAAATGGTGCCCGTCAGGAAATATTGGATCAGATTAAATTGGTGGGATTGAATAACATTGTGATTATCCCTGCCGAACCCGAGCAAAACACCACCGGTAATCAAGACCAAAAGCAAGAGGATGGGAAAAGTTTGCAAAAGCAGTTTGTATCGGGTTTGACCTTGAAAGATGGGGAGAATATTGTAAAAAATATCCCGACGGTTCTCAGGATGAGTCCTGAAATTATTTATTCCACCATGGCTTATCGCGAAGGAAAAAAGATGACGGTTGATTTAACAGGCGTTTCCCTTGATTTTTTTCGCCTCTTTAATGTGGAGTTAAAATCGGGAAGTTTCTTCGATTTGCAACAATCCGAAACCGGAAAACCGGTTTGTGTGCTGGGGCCGGATGTGGCCGCGCGCTTGTTTCCCGACAAAAACCCATTGGGACGACAAATTAAATGTGGCAATGTCTGGCTCAAAGTAATTGGTGTAATCCATGGTGTGCAAGTCAACAAGCAAGCCGAAAGTATGGGGGTCTCTGATTATAACCGAAGTGTATTTACACCGGTACAATCGGTGTTGCTTCGCTACAAAGACCGGAGTCGTATCAACCAGGCCGCATTGTTGGGAGGTGGAACTCAGATGATTTTTCAGGGGGGTAGTGTGACCCTTTTCGATGCCGGTTCCTCGGGCGGACAAAGTAGCAATAGCGACCAGGTGGATAAAATTGTGGTACAGGTGAAAGAGAGCGAACAACTGAATCCCACGGCAAAGGTGATTCGCAGGATGTTGAAACGGCGTCACCAAGGAAATGAAAATTTTGAGATAAAAATTCCCGAATTGCTTTTGAAGCAAGAGCAAAAGACCAAAGATATTTTCAATATTGTGCTGGGGGCCATTGCCGGAATTTCGTTGATTGTAGGTGGAATTGGGATCATGAATATTATGTTGGCTTCCGTGATGGAGCGTATTCGCGAAATTGGCGTTCGGCGAGCTACAGGGGCAACACAAACCGATATTGTGCTTCAATTTTTGGCAGAATCGGTTTTTATCAGCATCAGTGGTGGTATTATCGGCGTATTGCTGGGTGTGATTATGGCTAAACTGATTACCTTGACTACCGGAATTCTTACCCTGGTTTCAATAGGGTCTATCTTTTTGTCGTTTGGTGTGGCTGCAGCCGTGGGTATTCTGTTTGGATACCTGCCCGCCAAAAAAGCAGCTTCGCAAGATCCGGTGGAGTCGCTCAGGCACGATTAGCAGCCGTCCATTGAAGAAATCTTAAGTCAGGCATCATTCATTTCACGATCCCTAAATCCAAGTAAATACAAAATCGTATCGAGTCCGGTAGCCGAAATGGCATGTTGGGCCGAAGCTTTTACCTTTGGTTTTGCATGAAAAGCAATCCCCAGACCTGCTTTTTCCAACATGGGAAGGTCGTTGGCACCATCCCCTACGGCAATAACCTGTTCGAGATGTATGTCTTCCTTAAATGCCAGCAATTCCAGTAGTTCTGCCTTGCGTTTTCCGTCCACAATTTCATGGAGGTGTTTCCCGGTGAGTTTTCCATTTTTAATTTCCAGCTCGTTGGCAAAAACATAATCAAATCCCAATTTGGCTTTAAGGTAATTTCCAAAATAGGTGAATCCGCCCGACAGGATGGCTGTGCGGTAGCCATATTGTTTTAATGTTTTTAAAAGTCGCTCGGCTCCTTCGGTGATGGGGAGGTTCTCGGCAATTTCCTTCATAACCGATTCGTCAAGCCCTTTCAACAAGCTTATCCTTTTCCGGAAACTTTCTTTAAAATCGATTTCCCCACGCATGGCGCTGGCCGTAATTTTTTTTACCTGATCACCAACTCCCGCTTTTTGGGCCAATTCGTCAATCACTTCGGTTTGGATAAGGGTCGAATCCATGTCGAAACAAACCAATCGCCGGCTTCTACGGTAGATGTTGTCCTCCTGAAAGGCAAGGTCAATGCTTGTTTCGGAGGCAATACGCATGAAAGCTTGTTTCATTTCGTTCACGTCGGCGGGGGTTCCTCTCACCGAAAATTCAACCACGGCTTTGGTTGTTTTATTGTTGTTCCTGAGTGATTTACGGCCTGACAAACGCGAAATGGTATCAATATTCATTTTCTGTTCTGCAATGACTTTAGATACCTTGGATAAATGGGTGGCGGTGAGTTTGGGAGCCAATAGCGTGATGATATAGCGTTCCTTTCCCTGCTCACTAACCCAGGCTTCATATTCTTCGATGGGGATGGGGGTAAATTTAATGTGGCTTTTCCATTCGTAGGCTTTAAAAAGTAAATCTTTTAAAATACTGGATGACCCAAAGGCTTTGGGAACTTCAAACAAAATACCCAATCCCAGATCTTTATGGATGACCGATTGTCCGATGTCAAGGATGTTTACTTTATATTCCGCAAGAATTTCGGTGAGCGATGCGGTGAGTCCGGGTTTGTCTTCTCCCGAAATATTGAGCAGAATGATTTCTTTACCGATTTGTGTCATTTAAATAAGATTTTGAAAAGCAAAAGTAAAAACATATCGATAAGGTTTAG
>CBETNY010000171.1:0-4806 GCA_965537275.1 uncultured bacterium
CTTAAGGCCATCCGTCCCTTTTCTGAATAAATTTCGGCGCGATTTCTGAAAGTTTGTTTTGGATAGGTTTCGTGAACTTCAAGCCATACCTCGTGTTGTTCCACAAGGGCAAACCAGGCAATGGGTGGAAGGTAAGCTGAGGATAAAACAACCGGTTTTTTCTTATTCATCATGGTGCAAATTAAAATAAAAAAGGCCACAATTCATGAAGAACCGTGGCCTTTTCATTCATTTAATTCCCTTATTTGGCTTCTTCAGCAGCTTTCAACAGTACATCGTTGATAGCCTGAACCAATGTTTCTTTAGGCAATGCGCCCACAGCCATTTGAGGTTGGCCTTCAGCAGGACAGAAAAGCATGGAAGGAATGCTGCGGATACCAAAGGCCCCTGCCAATTCCACTTCCTGTTCAGTATTTACTTTGTAAATATTAATTTTGCCTTCATATTCTTTGGAAAGTTCTTCAAGAATAGGTGCAACAATCTTACAAGGTTGGCACCAGTCAGCGTAAAAGTCAATAATACAAGGTAATTTACCTTCAAATTTCCAATCCTGGCTTTCTTCGTAGTTAAAAACCTTTTCTAAAAATGTTTGTTTTGTTAAATGTTCCATGGTGTAATACTAATTATCTATTGAGTTGTTAATGACTTGATTTATTTTGTTCTTTTTAATAAGTTTTCTTCAATAATTTTTACATAGGTGTCATGTGGAAGTAAACCCGTTTGCATCAAAGGTTTCCCTTTGAGAGGAGAAAATAGTACGGACGGGATGCTTCGAATCATAAATACCGAAGCCAGCTTTCTCTCTTCATCCACATTTATCTTATAAATTTTTACTTTGCCGTTATATTTTTTTGCCATTTCATCCATGATGGGAGCCACACGTTTGCAGGGGCCACACCAGTCGGCATAAAAATCAATGACGCAGGGTTCCTTGCCTTTATAGACCCATTTTTGCGGATTCTTTTCAAAATCCCATACCTTTTCTTTAAATGTTTCATAGGTAAGGTGTTCCGGTTTTGCATCGGTAGAAACTTCTTTTTTGGTGTCGATGCCTATTTGGTTCGATTCCTGATTTCCTTTGGTGTTTGAACAGCTTGTTATGAACAAGCCAATAGCCATCAAAACGGTTACTTGTAATAATCTCATCTTCAATTTTGGTTGTATGATATTCAATTAGCGGGCAAAGATAAAACTATTTTAAATATAGCGCTTAAATATCACTAAATTTATATTTTTGCAAGCTAAAGAAAATTACTTTGCAACAATCAAACCAAAAAGCATATCGCGAACCTGAAATTGATAAGGTACTTGAAAAATTCTCCGGTCGGTTTCCCACCAACGAGAGTTGCCTGCGTTTCTTGTCATCCATAAAATGGAAAGATGGTTTTGTATGCAGCCATTGCGGCCATATCAATTACTGCAAAGGGAAAAGCCGGTATTCGCGACGTTGCACACGCTGTAAAAAAGAGGCGTCTCCTACCGCTCAAACGCTGTTTCATCGTTGTAAAATTCCACTGACAACTGCCTTTAAAATTGTCTATTTATCCTGTAAATATCCTGACATAACGTCATCTGCCATCAGCAAGCAACTCAATATGCGACAAATGACCTGTTACCATTTTCAGAAACGGGTAAAAGCATGTCTAAAACAACGGGAGGAAGATCCTCTGCTTCGCGAGATTCGCGAAATTTGACGTGATTGATTGTCAGGTTCTTCCTTTTTCGATAGACCGCAAAGCGATTTTATCTACCAAATCCGGGGCAACCAATTTCAACCATAACCCTATTTTTCCACGCGTAGTCATCACCAATTCGCGTTTTCGTTTGGCAATCACGGGAATCATCTGTTTTACACAGGTTTCGACTGTCATCACATGCGTTTCATCCAGGTGGCTCGATCCCAAAGCTTTTCCATCACTTCCAAAGGCCCGTTCGCGAACCGCCGTAGCCACAAAACCCGGATAAATCATGCTTACACTGATTCCGGAATCACGTAGTTCGACCCGCAGCGAATCGAAAAATCCGGCCATGGCATGTTTGCTGGCCGCATATCCCGTTCGGGTGGGAACACCGGTTTTTCCTGTAAGACTCGATACGCCCACTATGCGACCTCTTGTCTTTTTAAGATGGGGTAGGGCGTACCAGGTACAATAAAGACTGCCAAAATAATTTACCTGCATCAGCTTCTCAAAAAGAGATAAATCGGTAATCTCTTCAAAGCGAGCCCACATGCTTAACCCGGCATTGTTGACCAGGGTGTCGATACGTCCGTACCGTTCGACGGTTTTGTCAATCAGCTGTTTGCACTGATTTTTGTCGCTCACATCGGTGAGTACCGCCATTGCCGTGCCTCCTCTTTCGGTGCACCGCTCGACCACCGGTTCCAGTGCATCCAAATGACGGGCTGCCAGGGCTAATTTGGCTCCCTTTTCGGCAAGCTGTAGTGCCAGTTCTCGTCCAATGCCCGATGAGGCGCCCGTAATGATAACCACATTGTCTTTGAAAATTTCCATGGCTTTAATTTTTAATGCGAAGTTATCATCTTTTTTTAAAATACATTTTTCGTATTTTTGAATGAAAAAAAAAGATGCCCAAAATTCTTGTTGTTGATGATGAAAGCAGCATTCGTAGAACGCTGAAAGAAATTCTGGAGTTTGAAAAATATGAAGTCGATTTGGCGGCCAACGGAATGGACGCCCTTGAATTGGCCAAAAGTCATCGATACGACACCATATTGCTTGATATTAAGATGCCTGAGATGGATGGCATGGAGGTGCTTGAACAACTTCAACCCATAACCGATTGTCCGGTGGTAATGATTTCAGGGCATGGCACCATCGAAACGGCGGTGGAGGCCATCAAAAAAGGGGCCTACGATTTTATTGTCAAACCCCCCGATTTAAATCGTCTGCTGATTACTTTGCGAAATGCCATTGATAAAAAAGATTTGGTTAGTCAAACGAAAAGACTGAAAAAGGAGGTTGAAAAGAAATATAGTATTGTGGGGGAATCCCCTGGCATGATTGCATTAAAACAGATGATTGCCAAAGTGGCACCTACCCAGGCACGTGTTCTGATAGCCGGTGAAAACGGTACCGGAAAGGAGCTGGTAGCGCGCCAGATCCATCAACAGAGCCCCCGTGCAAAATCTCCTTTTATCGAGGTTAACTGTGCTGCGATTCCCTCCGAACTTATCGAGAGTCAGCTGTTTGGACATGAGAAAGGATCGTTTACCTCGGCCATTAAGCAACGCAAAGGAGATTTCGAGCTGGCCCACGGTGGTACCCTCTTTCTGGATGAAATCGGCGACATGAGCCTATCGGCCCAAGCCAAAGTTTTGCGTGCTTTGCAGGAAAATAAAATTACCCGCGTGGGTGGAGAAAAGGAGATTGATGTGGATGTGCGCGTGCTGGCAGCTTCAAACAAAAATTTACCCGAACTCATAAAAAAAGGCGATTTTAGGGAAGACCTGTATCACCGTTTGAGTGTGATCGTAATGCAAGTCCCTCCTTTGCGCGACCGTAAAGAGGATATTCCCTTGTTGGTTGAGCATTTTATCAATGAGCTGGTTGAAAGCCAGGGGAGACCTCCTTTGACTATTTCTGATGATGCGCTGGAAATAATGAAAACATTTCAGTGGACAGGTAATGTGCGCGAGCTTCACAATGTGGTGGAACGGTTGCTGATTCTTTGTGAAAAGGAGATTACAGCCAAGGATATCGAACGTTTTGTGAAACCGCTGATGTTGTAGTCGTTTTGAGAAAACATTTTCCTCACCTATCGCGAGTCTGACGGGGAGCCGGTGCGTGGCGACTCGTGATGAAACTTCACCATTCACCGAAATAAACAATTGATTGAAAACATGGCACGAGTCCCTTCGCTTTTGGCTTTGCTTCAGACTCGCGCTAAAGGTGTGTCTAAAGTTTGGAGTGCCTAAAGTGTGGAGTGCCTAGAGTTGGTTAAATTATCCAATTTTTAACTCCGAACTCCAAACTTCAAATTCCAAACTTTTTAATTTGTTTGCAAACACATACGAGAAAAAGTTTGCACTTTCTTTACTTTTTCAGTTTGTCACTTGAACCTTCGGCCGGCATAAAATTTGATACCGTTTGTAAGGATTCCAAAATTAATATTACTTTTGCAATCCTTTTTGAAATAAAGTTCTTTGACAAAAGGGGCTGACTGGTTTTGACAGCAACTGAATGGATAAGTAAGCATGCCGGGCAAGGTAACAAAACCCGTAAAACTGAGTTACACACTATTTTAATTGGCGAAAACAATTACGCTCTCGCAGCCTAGTCGAAGTTTAGTAAACTGGCTTTATTCCTGGTCAAGGTTACCGGGAACGAGACGGCTCGCAGGTGGAGCGGTTCGATTCCGGCCTGATACCGAGTCGCAAGCAATTTCGAACTGGTTCTGTTTTTGTCTGGGAAACAGAATGAGATTTACAGACTAAGGCAATATTTTGGGTGTTTGTCCCCGTGTATTGCCCGACAATCAACGACAAACTAAGCATGTAGAAAGCTTATTGGTTCATTGTTTGGACGAGGGTTCGAATCCCTCCAGCTCCACAATTTAAAATTTCAAAAACAGGTCCCGTAGTTCAACGGATAGAATGTCAGATTCCGGTTCTGATGATTCGGGTTCGAATCCCGGCGGGATCACAAAAAAAAGCATAACGGTTTTTTTAAAACGGTTGTGCTTTTTTATTTTTCATCAATCTCTCTTTATAGAATATCAATAGGTTATGGAATTCCCATATATTTATGGGCTTGAAGAGAGATGCGCCATTGCGGATGGGCCATC
>CBETNY010000172.1:0-4783 GCA_965537275.1 uncultured bacterium
CATCCGGCTTTTTACCAACTATTTTGTCTATTACGCCTGAAACTCTTATCAGGTTTAATGCTGTGCAATTTATTATTTCACAGTTATTTGTCCTGAATAATTAATAACTTTGTGGCTGATAGGAGGTAATTTTTGATGCTTTAAAAACTATAAAGTAATTTACTATCTTAGAACTTTATTTTTCGACCTTGATTGTAATCTAACAAAGGATGGGCCAGCATATGTTATATAATGCATTGTTTGATAATATAATAGACCTTAGTCCCTTTTATGTTACCCTTTTTTGGGGTCTGGTATTGGTATTTTACCCCATAAAAGAGAATCGTGCCCGGTTTGTTTTGGGGATTTTTATGCTAACGGCATCGGTGGTCTATTTTTCCCATGCCGCCTATTTTGAGCATGATTATTCGTTCTATATGAAAATAGACAGTCTTTATGCATTTGCCGGTTTGTCTGTTTATCCTCTGTACTACCTCTATGTGAGGTTACTCACCCGAGATATGCATTTTAAATATAATTATTTATGGCACCTGCTTCCGGCCTTTTTAACGGCTGTTTTGCTGACATTGTTTTCTGTTAAGGCAACTGTTGCTGAAAAAGAAGTGTACTTAAATATGGTCCTTATTGGTAATCAGTTTCCTAAAGAGTCAGCTTCGCAGGTCGTGAAGATGATGGCGACTGTTTATTTTGCCAGTCGCATGATATTTGGCATCCAGGCGTTAGTCTATCTTGTTCTGGGATATAGGCTTGTGAAAAAACACAACAAAAGAGTGGCCAATTTTTATTCAAATCTTGCCGGGAAACAATTGGTTTGGGTGGAGTTATTGACTATAACGCTTCTGGTTACTGCTGTTGCCAGTACCCTGGCCAATCTTTTGGGAAGAAATTTTTTTGTTGAAAATAACCTTTTGATAATCCCATCTGCTCTGTTTAGCCTTTTACTTTTTACCATCGGCTTATTGGGGAATAAACAAAACCGTATCATTCAATATTTGGTGGAAGATGATGTTGAGGATGACCACCTGAACGGTCATGTGGAGAACAAATCCGTATTGAAAAAGAAATTGCTTTTGCTTTTGGAAAACGAACAAGTCTATCTGGATCCCAATTTGCGAATAACCACATTGTGTAACAAACTTTATAGTAACAGAACTTATCTTTCTAATTTGATTAATGCCGAATTTAAAATGAGTTTTAGCGATTTTGTGAATCAATATCGGGTGAAGCATGCTAAAACTCTGATGGAATCGAATCCCGGGCAGGGTCATTCGTTAAGCTATTTTTCTGAGCAATCAGGCTTTGGCTCTGTCAGCTCTTTTAATCGTGCTTTTAAACGATTCGAGGGAATCACTGCGGGAAAATATTACCATAAAACAGAAAGGGCAGTTTCATAAATCAGATCACTGTATTTTTTAAGGATGACTTTCGTTCCTGAACAGCATCCTTATGGAGGCTGATTTTTACCATTTGACGATTGTTTTGTATCATTTGCAGTCCTCATAAACATCGGGGCGACTTACATTTGCTTAGAGCATAAAACTAGTGAATTCAAAACTTTTTGTCATGAAAACATTCTACGCTTCTCTAATCAAAAAAAACAATCTCTTTTTCAGGATATTTTGTTTATCAATAATATTCCTGGCTTTCTTGTTGAATGCTACACCGGGATTTTCACAAAAACCGATGGACAGCCTCAATTTTGCTACAAATGGGGTGGTAAATACAGCAGTGCTTCAGGGAAATTATCTTTATTTTGGAGGTGACTTCAACTATGTAGGGAAAAAAACGGGTCCCCTTGTCTTTTTTAATAATGGCTCCTCAACTCCTGATTACAACAAACCGGTGGTGGGAGACATCCGTCCCTATTGGATGTCCGATAGAGTATATGCCGTAGCGCCTGATGGTGCAAACGGCTGGTACATTGGAGGAAATTTTTATAGAATTAACAATAAGAATCACCTTCGGTTGGCACATATCCTGTCGGATAATTCACTGGATCATGCTTTTGATTTTGACTTCAACAGTGGCGAAATTGATGTGTTAAAAACAGATGACGGTTATTTGTATGTGGCCGGAAAGTTTAGTATTGATGACAATGCAGGAAATGCCCATAAAAATGTGCTCAGGATCAACCTGGCGACAAAAGCAATAGATTCAAACTGGAACCCTGTTCTTGAAAACTCAGGGAGTGTGGAAAAAATGGAAATCGGTGTTGATAAAGTGGTTTTGGCCGGATCTATTGGTGTGGTTGATAAAATAGATCAGGGAGCCATGGTTGTATTGAATAAATCCAACGGGGCAAGAATTCATCTGCCCACAGTAAGTTCAGTTACTGCCATGCATTTAATGGGTGACACGCTGATTATTGGCGAAAATGACCTGTACTGGTCGGCTGATCATAATGGTGCGGGTTATCTTTCAATAGGCCTGGCAGTATTAGACGAAACAAATGATATTCCGGCATTTAGTGCGCCGTGGGGTGAGTTTATCAAAAGTATTTCCGATGGGAATGAGGGTTGGTATGTCATTGGAAATTATCAAGATTATGGTAACGGGGTGTATCATCTGGACAAAGATTTACAGCCGATTGCTACATTTACTCCTCCTAAAATAAGTAGTTTTGCCGATGACGCCACGCTCTTATTAGTTGGAAATAGTCTTTATGTTAGCCTTTTTTCGTCTGTTTCTCTCGATGCCGATAACGGAAACCCCATCAAATATCTGTGCAAACTTGATGGGACAACCGGGGCTTTGGATACGAATTTCAGACCCAATCCAAACGGAAATATTTATTCAATGGTGTCAAATAACGGACTTTTGTATGTTGGCGGTGCCTTCGACAGCATTGATACCCAGCCCAGGACTTCCCTTGCTGCCATTGACGCCAATACCGGCAGTGTGCAAAATTGGAATCCTGAAATACATTTCGATAATTATCATGCAGGTTATACAGGTGGCTTTCGTTATGTGTCAGATTTGCTGTTAGTTAATAATTATCTTTATGTTGCCGGTGAGTATCAAATGTCAACCAATAGTTTGAATGATGGCGGAAGGGGGATCTATGGTTTGTCGCGGTTTGATATAACAACAGGTGCTTTGGACACAACGTTTCATATCCATACATCCTATGATGGTCATCCCATCATTACCGGTATGGCTATCAAAGATGATAACCTATTTATAGCGGGAAATTTCAATTTGACCCGGGGAGATAATTCCATCAAAACGGTCGGTATTGTAAATGTCAATACCGGAGCCCTGACAAATATAAATACTGATTTGGAATTTTGGAGAAGCAACAGTTGGCATGTGCCTAAAATCATGGTTAAAAACAATATTTTATATGGCTGGCAAATGGGCGTTAAGAAAGTTTCAAACGGAGAAACAAGGCCGTATTTTTTTAGTATAAATATTTCAGATGGTTCACTCACTTCCTGGAATCCCAACCCTGACTATGATGTTCAATCAGCTTCCTTTAGTAACGGAAAGCTTTTACTTTCAGGAGGTTTTCGATTTATTAAATCCTTCCCGGGAGCTTTGTTAGGAATAAATATTTCTGATGGGTCGTACATAAAATTTTCTCCAATATATACCGTAAACAGCATTGTTTCTTCTGATAAGTATATTTTTATGGGTGGTGATTTTACGAATTATGGAGACAGTACGGTGAATGGCCTTGTCAGACTGAATAGAAAGGATTTAAGTATTACAACATTCGATCATCAGATTCAGAACAACAATAACCGGGCTGCCATTGGTAGTCTTTCGCTGGGAACCGAAGGGCTGTATGCTGTGGGAATATATTACGACATGTTTAACCTGGTGGCAGGTGTAAACAGACAAAATATTTGTTTGCTTGATCCTGAAAGTGCCAAACTGAAAACCTGGAATCCCCCTGATTTTGATGGAAAAGTCTACAGGGTGTTTGCTTTTGGCTCCGATGTGGTTATGTCGGGCGATTTTGGGTTGATGCCTGCGTGGAATCGAAATGCAGTGGCTAAGATTAATCTGGAATCAAAAACCGTAACCGATTGGAATCCGAATATAACGGGTTCTTATCCTAAGGTGTATAGCCTGATTGTCTCAGGGGATACGGTTTACATTGGTGGAAAGGGCATCGGACAAATAAAAGGTACAGATGCCGGAAATTTAGCGGCAGTGAATGCCTCATCCGGTTCACAAATCGATGGGTTTACTCCTGCCGGTATCGCCGGCAGTAATGGGACTAATCTGGTTAACTTTATGGCCAAAAGAGGGGCATCACTGTATGCCTCAGGTGAGTTTAAAAAAGTGAATGATCTGAGTCATAATTTTATTGTAAAACTCAATGCAACAACAGGTGCTGTAAGTAGCTGGGACCCGAAAATTGAGTCTTACTGGAATCCGGTGTGGACCATTTTACCATTGGATACTGCAGTATACATCGGAGGCCAGGAAATTAAAGTAGAAAACAATGATGCAACCGGCATTATGATCAAAGTTGACCCTGATAGTGGTGCCCTGAAGAAAATCTATAATGAGGCCGGCGGCAATTACTACAGTACGATGAAGTCGCTGGCGATTAACGACAGCGGAGTAATAGCCGGGGCAACAAATCATCACAAAGGTCTTTTTGTCCTCAATAAAGACAGCGATTCATTAATTGTTGTTGAAAAGCAGCCTGAATTCAAATACGGCTTATCCCAAATCGGAACACAAGGAAGCTTTTTCATGGCTGCAGGAAACAAAAAGAAAGAATTTGGCAGTTATACCAACAAACCCGGCTTCATTATTTATAACAATG
>CBETNY010000173.1:0-4747 GCA_965537275.1 uncultured bacterium
CGATACAAAAGGGGGATGCGCTTGTAAAAGAGCAAAAATTTCAGCAAGCCATTGATATGTATCACCGCGCGAAGCATCTCTATCCTAAAAATCCTTTGGCCGTCAACAAGATTAACCGGGCCGAACAGCAGCTAACGGCTTTAAGGAAGAAAAAAGCTTTGGCAGCCCTTGAAGTGGAACAAGCTGAACGCTTCCTTAAAGTTGAAGCCTATGATAAAGCGTTGCAATTTTATTTAAAAGCCGATTCGGTGTTGCCGGGTCAGCAGATGTTAAAGGATAAAATTAACGAATTGACTCCCAAAGTCAGGCATTTACAGGCTTATCAGAAAGTAGAGGCTGAGGCCGATCGGTTGTACATTGCAAAGAATTATCTGGCTGCCCGGGTAAAGTATGAAGAGGCAAAAAAATTGTGGCCTGACAACCCTGATCCGCAAGAGATGATTCGTAAGATTGACGGTAAAATGGCCGAGCAGCGGAAAAACCTTGAATCCAATTACCGGATGGCACTCTCACAAGCCGATAGTTTGTTGGCCCGAAAGGAGCTTGATAATGCCAAAGCTCAGTATCAGATGGCATTAAATTTAAAACCTGCCTCGGCTTATCCCAAGGCGCAGATGAATAAAATCGACGGATTAAAAAAGGAAGCGTTAAAATTATTGCAGCAGCAATATGCTCAACTCATTCAAACGGCTGATAACCAGATGGCCGGCAATAATTTTCTTGCTGCCCGCGATGCCTATGAAAAAGCTTTGAAACTGTTGCCCGATGCCCAATATCCGCAAAAGCAATTGGCTCAGATTCGTAAATCGCTGGTCTTGATGGCGGCCCGTGACAGTCTGAATGCCCGATACCAGACGCTGCTTGCTCAAGGTGATCAGTTGAGTGCTGTGGCCCGCTACGATAGCGCCATCGCAAAATATGTTGAGGCGCAGAAGCTGAGAAAGAATGATAAATACGCGACGCGTAAAATTGCCGCCGTGCGAAAATTGAAAGAACAGGCGCGTCAACAAAAGCTTCTGGATGAAAAATACAGACATCTTTTGGCGGTAGCCGGCGACAGACAGTCGGCAGGGAAACTGCTTGACGCACGAACAGCGTATACCGATGCCTTAAAGCTGAAACCGGGTGAAGCCTTTCCTGCCAAAAAAATTCAACAACTTGACAGCCTGATTGAACAGCAGGCAAAACAAGCCAGGCTGGATGCCGATTACACCAAGGCGGTGACACAGGGAGAGGCTTATTTTGAGAAAAAGGATTATCAAATGGCGTTAAAATCCTTCCGGATGGCTGCCCAACTTAAACCGGAAGAGACTTTGCCTGTAAAAAAAATGGACACTATCCATAGGGCTTTGGAAGCCATCGCGAAAGCAAAAAAGCTTCAACAGGCTTACCGGGAGAAAATAGCAGAGGCTGATTCGCTATTTAAAGCCACCCAATATGAGCTGTCAAAGGCTGCCTATGAAAAGGCATTGACCATAAAACCCGACGCTGAATTGCCCGGACAAAAAATTTCCGTTATCAATCAAATCCTTGTCAAACTCGAAAAAGAGAAAGACCAGCGGTACAGTTTAGCACTCAATAAAGCCGATAATTTGTTTAATAACCGTCGTTTTCCCGATGCCCTTCAGGCCTATCGGCTGGCGCAAAGTATCAAACCCCAAGAGGCTTATCCCACCAAGCAAATTGATTTGTGTAACCAGGCCTTGGCCCTGGCATTACAAAAACAGAAAGCGGCATATGCCCAAGCCATTTCGGATGCCGATAAATTGTATGCGGCCAAAATTTTTGATAAAGCCATCCATGCCTACCAGCGGGCTGCCAAGGCAATGCCTACAGAAGCTTATCCGGGACAAATGATTGATAAAATCACCAGGTACATCGCCGATAATGCCGTGACGGACGTGATGAAAGAGAAAATGGTGCTGAATGCCGGAAAGGTGAAAAAGTTTTCGTTCGATCCGGTGCGGATAGATGTGAGAAAAAAGAATTATGTTCTGATAAGGGCAAAAAATGTGAGTGGTAAAGCCTTCCGGATTATTTTTACCTATGGCCGGAATCAGACGAAAAATGGTGGTTTTGTGGTAGAAGTTCCCAAAGGCGTGGCTACACACGATTTTATCATCCGTATTGGGAACCAGTACAAATGGTTCTCGCAGGACAATAATTGGTTTGGTATTTATCCTGAAAATCAGTCGGTTGAGTTGGAGATGATCCGGATATCAAAAACAAAATAAAGTCATCCCACTTTAGAAGCAGGATGACCGTTCTTTAGAGACTCCTTCCACTTCTCATGTTCCGAAAAGGTGGATGGTTCCATTCTTTTTTTAGAAAGTTATTTCATTTTTTTTAGATACTTGTAAAAATCATTTTGGGTAGATAAAATAAGCGAAGTGGTTGAGTCGAAGGTTTGTTTGTAGGTTTCCATCGATTTAAGAAAGCCGTACAAGTCGCGCGAGGCTTTGGTTTTGTTGTAGGCGCCGGCATAAATGGCTGCTGCTTTTGCGTCGGCTTTTCCTTTGATTTCTTCGGCTTGTCTAAAGGCTTCCGATTGAATGGTTTTCAATTCCCGCTCCTTTTCTCCGTTGATGCGTGAAGCCTCTCCTTGTCCTTCCGATCTGAATTTGTCAGCAATACGGTACCGCTCACTTTTCATTCTTTCGTAAACCTGTTTACGCACGTCTTCCACATAATTGATTCGTTTAATCCGAAAATCGAGGATTTCGATGCCCAGATCTTTGGCCTGATCGTTGGATGATTTCAGAATCATTTGCTGAATCTGACTTCTTCCGACTTTGATTTGTGTGAGCGAATCGCCCAGCAATTCACTTAAAACTCCTGAAGAGAGCGGCTTTCGGTTGCTGCTGCGCACGGCCTCTTCGATATTGTGGTTGGCAATGTAATCGCGCGTTTCACCATCCAGGATATCATCCAGCCGCGATTGAGCGCCTCTTTCGTTGGTGAGCCGCTTGAAAAACTGCAAAGGATCGGAAATCCGCCAGCGGGCATAGCTGTCTACGAAAATAAATTTTTTATCCTTGGTGGGTATTTGGTTAGGATCGCCGTCCCATTCCATATATCTTTTTTCAAAATAGTTGGCTTTTTGGATAAAAGGCACTTTAAAGTGTAAGCCCGGGGAAGTAATGGCATGGCCAATGGGTTTTCCCAGCTGGGTAATGATTACTTGTTCGCGCTCACCTACCTGGTAGGTGCTTTGTCCGATCACCAGAAGCAAGACAAAAATGATTGCGATGTATATGATTGTTCTGTTTAATTTCATCTTTCTATGATTTGTTTTTTAATGGTCCGGTGGAACTTGCCGTGAAAATGTCATTCACAGAGGTGTGGATGTTTAACATAGTTTGTTCCATGGGTAGCTTATTTTGATTTTTTAAGTTGCATTTGAAGCAGCGGAAGTACATTCATCCCTTTTTGGTCGGTAATGATTTTCTGACCGGCATGGGGTAATATCTCACTCATGGTTTCGAGATAGATGCGTTGGCGGGTCACTTCGGGGGCTTTCACATACTCTTTATACAAATCGGTAAACCGGGTGGCTTCACCCAGGGCTTTGTTGACCCTTTCGGTGGCATACCCTTCAGCTTTTTGAATGGTCTCTTTGGCTTGGCCTCTTGCTTTGGGAATGACTTTGTTGTACTCCGATTTGGCCTGGTTAATCAGGGTGGCTTTCTCCTGCTGGGCTTCATTTACAGCGTTAAAGGCTGCCTTTACCGGATCGGGAGGATTGACGTCTTGCAAAACCACCTGTTCTATTTTAACGCCCAGTGAATATTCGCGACAAGTTTTCTGCATCAAGGTTTTTACCTGCGACGATATTTCGGTACGTCCCACCGTAAGGACTTCGTTGACGGTTCGGTCACCGACAATTTGCCGCATGGCCGACTCGGAGATATCACGTAACGTGCTTTTTGGATTCCGAACTTTAAACAAGTAGTTGTAAGGGTTGTCAATCCTGTATTGGACCACCCATTCAACATTGGCAAGGTTTAAATCGCCGGTTAGCATTAACGACTCATCGGGGTACACCCTGGAGGAATATTCGGTTCGAACGCCTGCACGCCGTGTTCTGAATCCGAATTCCTGTTTTTGCTGCCTTTCAACAGCTACACGAGCCATCTGCTCTACAAACGGAATCTTAAAATTTAAGCCCGGTTCTACCACCCGTTGAAATTTACCAAATCGAGTGATTACTCCTACTTCTTCCGGCTCAATTTGGAAAAATGCACTGAAAACGAGTACGATCACAATCAATCCACCAATGAGTGGAACCTTGAATTTGAGTAATTTTTGGAGTGCCGGGGGGAGGGGTTGGTTGGAAAAATTGTTATTTGCCATAAAATTGTTTTTTTTGGTTGTGTCAATATGATTAGAAACAATGCTTTGTACAATCTGTAAAGCAGTGCGTCAAAAGTTTGTAATTATTATAATGCCGGGGTTTTCACCCTATGAAAGCAACACCTGTCTATTCGATTCCCGAGTAATGTTTCATAAATTGAATCCGTTCGTAAGCGGCAGGGTTTTCGGCTTTGTCGACACTCAGCTTTCCCCTAAAATCTTCAATGCAGTTATAGTTGTGTTTTTCCATCCAACTTTCCAGCGTGTCGAGCATTTTTTCAATTTCCTGAAATCCTTTTTTATACAGTACCGAAGCAATTTGTACGGCTTTTGCTCCTGCCAGCAATTGTTTGATAAGTGCCTGGCCATCATGTACGCCCGTTGAGGCGGCGAT
>CBETNY010000174.1:0-4732 GCA_965537275.1 uncultured bacterium
TCTTTACGGGCAGTTTGAATATTCATCACCCCAATGGAAGCTTTGCCCGACCGGCCCATAATGCGGGCACCCCCGATGATGGGAACAGTGGAGCCGTCGGGGGCCAGGCCGATTTGACGCGAATAAAAAGGTTGCGTGCTGTATCCCAGACCAAAACTGAAATAGTTTGCCCCTTCTAAAAAAAATTCCCGTTTTTCGGGGTAATACAGCGAAAAACGGGTAAGGTTTACCTGCATGCGGTCCGACTCCACCTGTGCAAAATCGGTATTAAAAGTAAGATTCAGCTTTAAGGTGGGCGTGATAAGGTAGTTTAAGTCGCCGCCAATGTTTCCGGTGGCTTTCGTTTTTTCACCTGCTTGTTTAGCGAGCCCTCCGATTACGTAAGGTTTTAATTCGATGAGTGATGTTTTGTTGAGCCCGCTTAACCCCACAAGGTGTCCGGCCCTCGAAACCTGTGTCAACCGTGCATCTCGCGACCACCCCTGCCAGAGGTCCTGCTCGCGTTTGCGCCGGATGTCCCTTTCAAAATTGATTCCCCAGGTTTGGATGCCTCCTTGTTTAAACCGTAACGTAGAAAACGGAATTTCAAATTCGGCAAACCAGCCTGTGGCGGTTCTACTTGTTTTAACATCCCACACGCCATCCCAACTGTAGTTGCGCGAATGGCCGTTTCCGGAAATCATCGCATCATTACGGGCCCCATTGGGGTTGGTAACAAAAAGATAAGCTGTCCGGCTGTCGCCGTAGGTGTCCATGATTACCATGAAATTATCGTCCGTGCCATAATCAAAGTCCCTTTTCATCTGGCTGGCCACTATTTTATCAGGGTGCTTGTCAAAACACCAAACACCTATGTACATATTTTTACTGTCGTATAAAACGGCTACCTGTGTCTTTTCGGTGGCGGGCTGACCCTCTTTTAATTCGCGTTGCGTAAAATTGGATATTTTTTCTGCTTGTTGCCAAATGGATTCATTCAACTTTCCATCTAATTTGATACTTGAAGTGAGGGGTTGGGCTACCAACGTGTCGGGACTACTATGCTGCGCAGACGTACGACCCGGAATAATGAAAAGGAGTAACAGTATCCATGCGGAAAAAGTGACAAAATGTTTCATAAATCGGAAAGCTCAGTTTTATTGAACAGTTTAAAATGGATGTAAAATTATGAATAAATCATTTAAGATTGTGCCGATTGAGATGAAACCACACCGGTATTTCCCAATTTAGAAGGACTTTGGCTAATAATAATCATTAAGTGGGGTGCTTTTTGAATCGAGCGAATACTTCGCGTAAAAATCAGACGGGATTGAAATGTGGGATTATGGTATATTTGCAACCGGCAATGAAGAATATTGAGATGAACAACCGGTTTAGGGCGATACTTTTGGCCATTGCTTTTTTGTTGGTAGTCCATGGTTTAAGTGGTCAGGAAAACTTTTCGTGGTGGAATACGCAGCAAAACTGGGATGGGGTTACCCATTGGAGCAATTATATGATTTTTTCGCCCTATTATTTTGGTCCTAATGCACTGAACGTTCCATTTATGGAAAAGGGCAAAGTGGGTGATCGGGGCGAATTCACTGCATACAGCGATTTGTGGTTTTCCTCAGGTGATCGCACGCAGGATGTAGGGTCTCATTTGTATCTGCCTGTGGTGAGTGGTTTGATTGCGCTTGAAGCCTGGGGTGTAGATGCAGAACATTACGCCATTGATACGGATCGGGCCATAGAACGCAGAGTGCGCCACGAGCATGCCGAGGGAATGACTGTGGGTGATATTTATTTTGGTGCTGTGTTGGCGCTTGTAAGAAATCGAAAAGGACCCGACGTTGCTTTCCGGTTTGTATTGCGAACGGCTTCGGGCGGTGCCTTGTACGATGCACGCTATACGGATGCTCCGGGCTATTATTTCGACCTTTCTGCTGGTAAAGATTTTCGTTTGGGTACGAATAAAAAGAATTATTTACGCCTCTATGGCATGTTGGGATTTTATTCGTGGCAAATGAATTTGAATTTGTATCGCCAGGATGATGCTGTTTTGTTTGGTGCAGGAGGCGATTTCCATCTCAATCATCATGTGTTTACTGCCGGTATTGCAGGTTATTGGGGCTATCTGGGAAAAACCGAAATGGTGATTGTCAATCCCTTAAAGCCGGTTCCTTATCGCGATCAACCGGTGGTTTGGCGGATTTCATGGATGTATCACCTGGATCGCTGGAAATTGGGCCTGCAACTGCAAGGGGGCATTCACGATTATTTGTACACCAAAGTACAAGGCAGGGTAACCTATTTCATTCCTGACTTGTTTCATGGAAAGAAAAACCAGTAATGATGGAGTTAGAAAAGCAAAAACAGGAAATCGTTAAAGCCGGCTTGTTGTTGGTTGAAAAAGGGCTGGTAAGCCGGAGCTGGGGAAACATCAGTGTGCGCCTCGATGATGAAAATATGCTGATTACGCCCAGTGGCAGGACCTATGATACTTTGAAACCCGGAGATATTGTTTTGATGAATTATCGAAATTATCATTATGAAGGCAAAATAAAACCCTCTTCGGAGTACCATTTACATGCTGTAGTGTATCAGCAACGTAAAGAAATTAATGCCGTGATTCATACACATCAAATGAATGCCACCACAGTGGCCACCGCGCGGAGGGAAGTGCCCTCCATTATTGATGACATGGTGCAGATTATCGGGCCTACAGTACGGGTTACAAAATACACCTTGGCGGGAACTAAAAAATTTGCAAAATCAGCTGTTAAAGCATTGCGCGGGCGGCAGGCTGCTTTGCTGGCCAACCATGGTGCGGTATGTATTGGCCGGACACTTGATGAAGCATTTGTGGTGTCCGAAGTGCTTGAAAAAGCCTGTAAAGCTTTTATTGAAGCGGAATTCCTTGGCGGTGCCAGGTCTATCTCAAAAGTGACGGCTTCTATTATTCATCAGGTTTATTTGAAAAAATATTCAAAGCTGGAAGATGAAAACAGATAATTTGGCAGGGTATAAAAAAACGGGATTGCTGAATAAGCAATCCCGTTTTTTCATTATCTATACCGGTATTCAATGGGTATTAATTACATTTTAAAACTTGCTTAATCTGGTATTTTGCGGCAGCCACATTGGGCCCTTTTACCACGTTTTTGAAAGCTTTGCAGGCATTTGTTTTATCGCCTTTGCCTTGATAAGCCTGTCCCAGTGTAAAATACATATCCGATTTGTCATTTTTTGCCAAAGCAATTGCTTTATTGGCCGCAGCAATTGCATCCGACCATTTGCTCAATTTTACATTGGCAATGGCTTCGTAATAGAAAAGCAGGGAATTACCTGCGTGATATTTTTCAGCATCTTTTAAATAGCCCAGTGCTTTGGAAACGTGCTCTTTTTGCAATTCGCTCGCACCGTTACTTAATAAGGTTTTGAAAGCCACGTTTTTGGCTTTTGCATAGGTTTTGGCAGCCCGGGCATTGGTAGCCCCCATGCTTCCTAATTTATTCACCAAGGTCATCATTTCTTCCATGTTTCCTTGTCCTCTGGCTACCAAAACTTTGCCATAGAGAGCATTCACGCAATCCGGTTTTTCTTTTAAGGCTTCGGCAAACTGGTTGGATGCGTTTGCGTAGTCTTTTTTCTTAATGGCTACGAGTCCTTTGGTGGAATAAACACGGGCAATATAAGTAGTCCCTAATTTGACAAATTTGGCGTTTTGGATACTTTTAGCAAGGGCTTTTGTTTTCCTCAATTGGGCAATGGCTTGGTCGAATTGTCTTCTTTTATAAAAAGTGATGCCGTTTTTGAAATAAGCATTGACCAGCTGGTCTTCTATTTTGGCTTGTAAATCTGAAGCGTCAGGTCCTGCTTTTTTTGCAATCTTTAAGGCTTCTTCATATAAAGTTACGGCCTGTGAAAAGGCGTTGGCTTTAAACTGCTCGTTGGCAGCATTAAATTTCTGTCCGGCTTCATCAACCGATTGGGCAAAAACATTAAGACCGAAAATCATGAGCCCTATAATTAGAGCGGATTTTAAAAAGAATTTCATCTTTCTGAAAATTTTAGTAATGAATAATTAAAAAAGTGCCGCAAGATAATAAAATCTTTAAACGTGAACATGTTAAAATATTTTAAAGAATTTTAT
This sequence comes from uncultured bacterium, assembly GCA_965537275.1. Lineage (GTDB taxonomy): Bacteria > Bacteroidota > Bacteroidia > Bacteroidales > F082 > Sulfidibacterium. The sequence continues at coordinate 4,136 of CBETNY010000174.1, forward strand.
AATTCCCCAATACACTCTGTAAGTGTCTGTAAAAGAATCTGTAAAAAGGTATAAAACTACAAATAAGACCTGTTAGGGTGTAGGATTTTTTCATAACGAAGAGGTTTTGACTTTATAGGGTACAATGCTTTTGTGTTTTCAACTTTCTATTATCTTTGCAGCCTGAAAATTGACAATACCAATAAAAGGGATTGTCATGATGACGCCTCCTTAGCTCAGCTGGTAGAGCAGCTCACTCGTAATGAGCAGGTCGTGGGTTCGAGTCCCATGGGAGGCTCTTTATTTCCTTGTATAATTGAAGGATTTGGCAAATTTTCAAGCTTTTACCCTGATGAAATTACCGAATCAATCGTCGGTTTCAATGCCAAAAAATAAGAAATATCTATCCAATTAGAGAATCGGTCCAAATTCTATGAAATTTATTTATTGACATGGAAGGAGTACAATCATTTGATAACGAGTAAAATACAATACGAGCTTTTCTTTTTCCCTGAAAATCAGTGATTATTTTACAGGGAAATGTGTTTCGTGCGCTTTAAACAGTTACTTTTGCGCATTATTATTACATTAAATTATTATTACTAATGAACAAAGGAA
>CBETNY010000175.1:0-4728 GCA_965537275.1 uncultured bacterium
CCCCGAACCGCCGATAGATTTTGTCAATTTCTGTTTTGTCCACAAGCCGAACCCGGTTAGTAGTTCCTTTGATACCAGACCTGGAACCTCCGGTAACAATGTATTCATTCTCACGGCCTACCTGTTGTAGAAACTGGTAAATCAAATTGCTGCCACTTTCACTGTTTTGAATAACATAAGTTTTCTCTACGCCCCAAACGAGTGCCAGTTTTTGTTTGTAACGTTCATCAAAAACAATGGCATAAATAGGTTTTTTAGGCCTGAATTTTGATATCTGACGGACGGTAGTTCCGGTAGTTGTAATACTGGCAATGGCTTTACATTTAATATATTGCGATAGCCAGGCAGCTGAATGGGCAAAAGCTTCTTCTTTAACCCCTTTATATTCTCGTTGATACGAATAAATTTTTTCAGTGCTGCGCAGGGTTTGTACCATCACCTTTACCGCTTCGACCGGAAATTCACCAACAGCGGTTTCGTCGGAAAGCATCACGGCGTCGGTACCATCATAAACGGCGTTGGCAATATCTGAAACTTCGGCACGGGTAGGCGAAGCCGAGTGCATCATGGAGGTCAACATTTGGGTAGCGGTTATTACCGGAATGGCCTTTTCATTGGCTTTACGGATAATTTCCTTTTGGAGTCCGGGCAGGGCATACAGTCCTGCTTCCACACCGAGATCGCCACGGGCAACCATCAATCCGTCCACTTCGGTAAGGATGTCATCGAGATTTTTCATGGCAGCTTTCCGCTCAATTTTGGCAACCACCCAGGCATCGGATTGTCCTTCCTGCAGTATTTGTTTAGCTTCGAGTATATCCTCACGACTTTCTACAAATGAAACAGCCACTATGTCAATACCAATTTGAGCAGCAAAGCGCAGGTCGTCTTTATCTTTTTCGGTAAGTGCTGACATTTTTATGCCCGATTTGGGAATATTGACGCCCTTTCCTTCGCGTAAAACGCCCCGGGTAAGTGCTTTCATCACCAAGCGGTCGTTCTTTTTTTCGGTTATCTTGGCCTTTACCGTACCATCGGCAAAGAACACTTCATCACCGACGTCAAGTTGTCCGATAAGTTCAGGATAAGTAATGCTAAACACGTCGCCATCGACTTGTGTGGCCATAATCAAGGTGTCGCCTTTTTTTACATCACGCGTCCCTGTCATTCCTTTGATACGTATTTTTGGGCCGCAGATGTCCTGCATGACAGCCACATCTTTATTCAGTTTTGCAGCACAACTTCTGATACGTTTAAAAGTTTCGTAATGGCTTTCGTGTGTGCCGTATGAAAAATTTAGACGAAATACATTGACGCCGGCTTTAATCAATTGTGTAATTTTACCCGTATTATCAGTAGCAGGGCCTAAAGTAGCTACTATTTTAACTTTTCGTGACATGTTTTTAATTTTTATGCAAAATAAGACATTTTTGTTGCACAAACTTTATTCCTTTTATATCAACGTTGCCATATGATTATTTTGGGAGATAATATTCATCAAATCAAACAGATAAAGTCTGTTCACAGGGTGGTTAGTTTGGTGCCTTCGCTTACGGAAACGATTGCATCATTGGGTGGAAAAAATAAATTGGTTGGAATTACCCGTTTTTGTAAATATCCTTTGGGGATTGAAAAGGACGTCCAACGAATAGGGGGTACTAAATCGGTTCATATTCAAGATGTTGAATCATTGTCGCCCGATTTGATTGTGGCTGTAAAAGAAGAAAATGAACAGAAGCAGGTTATTTCGTTGGCCGAAAAGTTTCCGGTGGTGGTTTTTGACATTTCCAATTTGAATGACGCACTGAAGATGATTGAAGTGATGGGGATGGTTCTTGGGCAAAGCGATGCGGCAACCGCTCTTAACCAAAAAATCAGTAAATCGTTCGAACAAATTCCCCTGCGCCAGTTTCCGGATACCCTTTATTTAATTTGGAGAAAACCCTGGATGGCTGCCGGAAAAAATACTTTCATTGATGATATGATGCGCCGCGTTGGTTTTGAAAACCGGGTTGACGGCCGGTATCCTGAACTTGGGGATGATGAATTGGCAAAGGCTAAGACGATTTTACTCTCTTCCGAGCCCTATCCTTTTACAGAAAAACACAGGCAGCTTTTACAAGATCAATATCCTGAAAAGAAAATTTTGTTGGTGGATGGTGAAATGTTCAGCTGGTATGGCAGTCGATTGCTGAAATCAGCCAGGTATTTCAAGGATTTACAAAAAGTTATCGGTAGGTAATCTCTCAAAAATTACGTTAAAATTGGTAGTGCGACTACAAAAATTCACGTTAAAATTGGTATTAATGATACAATTTTATACTTTTGACAAAAAAACAGGTAATGATAAAGCGATTTTGGTCAAATCCGGATACTTTGTTACAAGCAGGGAAAGTCCTCATTATATATGGCGCACGGCGTGTCGGAAAAACAACATTGGTAAAAGAGTGGCTTAAAAGAACTACGCTGAAATTCCGCTATGAATCGGGAGATAATATCCGCATAAAAAATTTACTGAGTTCCGGGGATTTTGAAATCATTAAAGAATTTGCTTCCGGGTATGATCTTATAGTTATTGATGAAGCCCAGCAAATACCTGATATTGGTAAGGGATTGAAAATTCTTGTGGATGAAATACCTGATATAAAAATTATTGCTACAGGTTCTTCATCATTTGATTTGTCGCAGCAGGTTGGTGAACCGTTAACAGGCAGGAGGCGAACCGTAAAACTATTTCCGGTAGCTCAAAAGGAGCTTATTGAAGAAATGAACAGGTATGAGTTAAAAGAGAGTCTTGAAAACTACCTTGTCTTCGGTTCTTATCCCGAGGTATTAATTAGCAAAAGCAAAAAAGAAAAAACAAGAGTTCTGAACGAGTTGGTTGAATCCTATCTTTTGAAAGATGTGTTAGCCTTTGAGCGAATTAAAAATTCTGAGCTATTGTTCAAGTTACTAAAACTCCTTGCTTTTCAGGTGGGAAATATCGTTTCATTAAATGAAATTGCACGGCAGCTGCGCATTAATGTTAAAACCGTCGGACGATACATTGATTTATTGGAAAAATCTTTTGTTATTTATCACGTGGGAGCTTTCAGTGGTAATTTAAGGAAGGAAATTGTCAAAAAAAACAAATACTATTTTTATGATAATGGGATTAGAAACGCAGTTATTTTACAAATGAACGGATTGGAAGACAGAAATGATATTGGTGCCCTCTGGGAAAACTTTATAATGACGGAACGCATAAAGAAGTACAATTACGAAGAAGTATATTACAACTGTTATTTCTGGCGAAATTATCATGGAAACGAAATAGATTTATTGGAAGAACATAATGGAATGCTGAATACCTTCGAGTTCAAATGGAAAAAGACAAAAGCAGTCCTTCCCAACGATTTTATTAAGAAATATGGGAATCCCGATTTTGAGGTCATTCACTCCGGTAACTATCTTGATTTCGTTTTATAACAAAAAAAAGGCCGTCTTTTACAGACAGCCTTTTTATCAAACAATTTGGTGTAATTTTATCTGTTAGTCAATTTCCCAAGTGTTGCCACTGTTAAGTAAATCGTCAACATTTTTATAAGGAGAAACCTGTTTTTCGTGTTCCACCGAATTCCAGATTGTATCTTCAAGGGTTTCTGATTTAACGGAACGGATAACACCTAACGCTGCCGGGAATTCCGGTGGTGCCATACTGGCAAGCATCATGTGGATTCCTGCATCTTCAGTGGTAGGATCGTGAACCAGGATGTCTTTTTCGGTAATTCCGTTTTCACCGAGTTTCACCACTTTAAGTTTCGTACCATCCAGGATAAGCCCTTTTTCATTTTCTTTACCAAATAGCATTGGTTTGCCTGCTTCGAGGATAATCTGGTTATCGTATTTGGTTTCCCTACCAGTAATCAGCGCATGGATCTTATTATTGAAAATCACACAATTCTGAAGGATTTCAACAATGGATGCTCCATGATGTAAAGCGGCTTCAAGAAAAACCTTTTGCATCAGTTTAGGATTGGTATCCACCGCGCGGGCGAAAAACTTACCCCTTGCACCAATGACCAGTTCACCCGGATTAAAAGGGGTCTCAAAACTTCCCTGTGGAGAGGTTTTGGTCTTTTGTCCTTTAGGGGTGGTGGGCGAATACTGCCCTTTGGTCAAGCCGTAAATTTTATTGTTAAACATCAAATAGTTGATGTCGGGATTACGACGGGCAATATGAATAAAATGGTTTCCACCAATGGCCATGGAGTCGCCATCACCACTAATCATCCACACACTCAATTTTGGATTGGTCAATTTGATTCCCATGGCTAACGCCGCGGCACGACCGTGAATACCATGAATTCCGTAGGTGTTCATATAATAAGGAAAACGTGAAGAGCAGCCAATACCGGAGACCACCACGAAATCCTCTTTTTTGTAACCCATTTTTTGTCCAACCACCGGAAAAACATTTTCCACTGATTTTAAAATAGCATGGTCGCCACAACCCGGGCACCATTTTACCATTTGATCGCTTTCAAAATCTTGTTTTGTAAGCACTAATTCCTGAGGTTCTATTTTTTGTTCCATGATCTTAAGCGTTTAAAAGGGTGTCAAATTTAGTTTTCAATTCCGACACCATAAAGGGGAGTCCTTGAACTTTGTTGTATTGTTCGTATTTGAACTCGGGATGGGTCATGCGTAAATAATTAACAAACTGTCCCATGTTAATTTCGCAAACTA
>CBETNY010000176.1:0-4696 GCA_965537275.1 uncultured bacterium
AAATTTTTTAAAATGAGTAGTGCAAAGAGAATAGAACATTCAATCCGGGAGCACTAATTCCGGACGAATAGGGTCGATAGGACTGATCAAAAATATTTTCAATTGCCAAACCTGCCAATAATTTCTCACTAAAAGCATAATTCAACCGTAAATTTAAAGTCCACCAGGCTGGCGAATAGGGCAGGCCATTTTTGTTTAGCGCATACATATAGGCTTTATCTTTTTCGGAAGGGGCCAGATTTTCATAGGAAATTTGCCCGTTAAAAACCGTTCCCAAATCAACACGCAATCTGGCTTGCTCGTAAAAGAGAGATACCGCACCAAATAAGGGGGGCACATGTCGTAATGATTCTCCCTGGTCATCCTGCCCCTTAGTAAAATTCAAGTTTGATTGAACACCCAATCCTTTCACCAATTGAACTTCCGTTTCAAAAGTCACACCATAAATATTGGCATATCCGGCATTCACCACCGCTTGTACCCTACTCAATTGACCGTCATAAACAATCGAATCGTATCCGTTAAGTTGAAAATCGCGACGCACCATGGCATTGCGCAAGTAGGAATAGAAAAGGGTGATTTCCACATCGGCCTTTTGGCCAAATGATTTCTTTACCCCAAAGTCGATATTATAGAGGTTTTCCGGTTTTAGGTGCTCGTTGGGGACAACCACATTGCCGGGTTCCGAATCAAATATTTTTGCCACATCATCCAGGTTGGGAGCCCTGAATCCTGAGGATAAATTTATTCTGAACTGCCACTGTCCGGGATAATAAACCAAACCGGCATTACCGGTAAAAGCCTGATTTTTGATTGCAATGTGCGTGTAGGGCAAGTGATAAAAACTGGTATCGATAAAATCGGAGCGGAGGCTGGTGGCCGACCACCGCACGCCTGATGCCCACGACAGAGGAATCGTTTTGAAAACCTTTTTATAACTTAAATACAGCCCTGCCTGCATACTTGTTGTTCCACCATCGGGATACCGACTGGCCACAGGGTCTGTTTCGCCTGTGATGATGTTGGTCTCGATTCCCGACGAACTGACCGCATTATTATCGTACTGACCTCCGTAAAACAGTTGTTGACCATGACCAAGGTTTTTGTTAAACTGCGCATTCAGCGACAGAATATTTACTTTTTCTACCCGTGAGCGCAAGGCATCCTGCTTATATTTTCGATCGTTACGTCCTTCCTTCACCTGCTGAAAAGCAACCGCCACACGACCTTGGTCGTACATCACCGTTTTTTTATGAAAATGCATACCTACGCGACCCATCAACCAGCTTTGGGGCTGATAATACCATTCGGCATATTTCGGCTTTCCCTTTGAAAGCTGCGACAACCTGTCGTAGCGAGGCACATCAGAAGTTGCGCTGTAGTAAAGCCCGACATCGATGCTGCTTTTCCCCGGCAAACTCAACTTTGCTTTCTGCATCAAATTTAATTGGCTGTATCCCGAAAATTTTTGAACATACGGATGGGCATTCTGAACAATGGAATCCACATTGCCTATTCGTGTCACATATTCGTTTCGCAAAAAACGATCACTCCCCCGTTTTCCCATCCTCAAATCATTAAAATCGGTCACACTTACCGAAGTCAAAAAAGCCATCTTATGATTGGCCAGATTTAGATCAGCATGCAGACCTTTTTCAAATGCCGCCGATGCCAAACGCCCCGAAACATGCCCGCTTGCTTTCCATGCCTTTTCGTGATTTAAAGCGGGCGAAATCAGATGAAAATCCATCACACCTCCCAATGCATCACTTCCATAAAGGTTGGTCCCCGGACCGAAGATAACCTCGGCTGCAGCAATGCTGTTCACATCAGCTTGAAGAATATTCTGAAGGTTACCACTGCGATAAATGGCATTGTTCATCCGGATGCCATCCACCACAAAAAGAATGCGGTTTGCAGCAAAGCCGCGAATCATAGGACTGCCCCCTCCCAACTGACTTTTCTGAACAAAAACCAGTTGACTTTGAGCAAGCATATCGGCTGAGGTAGCCGGAAGATTCATCAAAATATCACGACTCTTGATCTGCTCAATTTTATTGGGAATTTCATTTTTATTTTCTTCCCATTTATTGGCCGAAACCACCACCTCATTCAAATCTACAAATGCCTCATTAAGCAACACTTTGAACCGATGTTTGCTAATTTCCGGAAAGGACAATTGTTTGCTTTGATACGACGGATGTTGAAAAATCAAGGTATCTTGTCTGCCAAATCCGCTCAATTCGGCCCTGCCCTGTGCATTACTTAAAACCGAATGATTTTTCGACCGGTTATAAATCAATACCTGCGGGATGGCTTTCCCAGTTTGGCCGTCAAGCACAAGAATTTGTTGCCCGAATGATACAATTTCAGAGAAAAGTAAGCCAATGATAAAAAAGGCCTTTGTAGCATTCATGATGATTCATTTTAAGTACCAAAACTATTTCTGGTATCCTCTTTTCTTTGCGGCTTCTTCCAGTCGTTTCTGGAAATTTGATTTTTTCACCGGTTTCTTTTTGTTCGACTCGATCTGTTTGCGCAATTTGTCTTCATTCACAGCATACCTAAACACATACATCTGACCGAAAGTAATGATATTGGCCAGGAAGTAATAATAACTCAAACCCGAGGCATATTTATTGAAAATACCCAGAAACATGATGGGCATGAGATACATCATGGTTTTCATGCCGGGCATGGTTTGCTGCTGCGCCCCCATCATCTGGTTGTTCAGATAGGTGTACATGATGGTGGAAACCGTCATCAACAGAGTAAACAAACTCACATGGTCGCCATAAAAGGGGATGTTCCATGGCAAATGCAAAATGGAGTCGTAACTTGACAAATCGGTGGCCCACAGGAAGGATTGTTGTCTTAACTGGATGGCAGCCGGAAAAAACCGGAACATGGCAAACAGGATAGGCATCTGCAACAGCATAGGCACACAACCCGAGGCCGGATTTGCTCCCGCCTTTTTGTACAATGCCATCACAGCCTGCTGCTTTTTCATGGCATCTTCCTTTTTGGGGTATTTGGCATTGATGGCATCCACTTCAGGTTTCAATACCCGCATCTTAGCCGACGACATATAAGTTTTGTAGGCAATCGGGAACAAGAAGATCTTTAACAAAATCGTTAAGACAAGAATGACAATTCCATAATTCCAACCCAATCCACCCAAAATATTGAATACGGGGATAACAATGTATTCATTAATCCATGCCAAAAGGAAGAAACTCCATCCAATGGGGATTTGATGTTCCAGTTCCAAACCATACTTTTTGAGGGTCGTAAATTCGTTGGGCCCAAAATACAGCGACATCGGAATCTGTGTATCTCTTAACACATTGAAAGGCGCCGTTAAATCAGCATCCATACTTTTTAAATAGCGCGGAAAAGGCTTATGGTCTTTGTTTTCAAATGTTTTAATTATCCCATCGTTAAAATAGTTCCGGGCAATCAGCGTTGCAGAAAAAAACCGTTGCTTAAACGAAACCCACTTTAATTTCGACTTAATTTGCTTTTCGTCATCTTTCGACTCGGAGAGATAATCCACATCATCTTTATAATATTTATAGTAAATGGTCGATCCATTGAAACGGTCAACCGTGCGCTCCTGCTGAAGCATATCAGCATACCATTTTAGCTCAACATAATTCATATTGGCAGGAATTATCCCTTGCAGATTGACCATATTTATGTTGAAATGCATCATGTAATCATCGCCCTTAATCGAATACATAAATTCGACATAACGTGAACGATCAGGCTGATTTTGTGCATTCATGGGATAAACCCGCATGCTAAACAACAATGAATCCGATCCTTTTACCCGAAAATAATGCTGATGCAAACCATTGGTTTGCGGCTCAAAATAAAGATCTTTTGTGTTGATTACTTTATTCCCCATAAAAAACGACAATCCAAATTGACTGGTTTCGGGTTTATAGAGAATAAGCGGTAACGAATCGTAAGTAACATATTTCTTAAGTTGAACCGAACGGAAAAAACCACCCTTGCTGCTGATGGTATATTTGGCTAAATCGGTTTCAATGGTGAACGTCGAATCCTTCCCTTCCAGTGCAGAAGTAAATTCATGAGCAGGATTTTGCGATACCTTCTGAACAGGAGCCTTGGCTGTTACCTTTTCTTTTGTTACAGCTGCAGCCAACGTTTTATCAGCTGCTTGTGCAGCCTCTTTCTGCTTTGCCTGAAGTTTGGCTACCGAATCATGCCGCATTTGCATGACCTGTGCAATAGAATCCTGTGCCCTTTTTTTTGCTGCTATTTCTGCTTCCGACGGACTCATCCAAATGGAATAACCTACCATAATGGCAGCAATAAGGATAAAACCGACAATTGAATTTTTATTCATGTTTGATCTTGTAATTTGTAAGGAGGCGCAAAGATAATTAGAAATTTATTCATTTCAGCAATTTGTAGCCCTTTTATCCCACACAAAAGTCTCTTATGGTGATTTTCAAACAAAGCACATCCCCAACGCTCCACCCTGTTTTCCCTTCATCGCCTACCATTACCCGGCACGGCCCGCCCATTTCTTTTGATAAGCTTGTTTAAAGTCAAATTACTTTTATCTATGTATGCAGCTAAAAATCAGACAATAAATAACTTTTTTAATGGACCTACCCCTTCGCCCCTTCCAAAAGGGGATGATAGGTATTTATTGTCTGATTTT
>CBETNY010000177.1:0-4682 GCA_965537275.1 uncultured bacterium
TACATGCTGGGGAAAAAGCTGAAAAAATATCCGGGCTATATCACCATTAAACCCAACAGCCGACAGATTAAGACCTCCGTAACGGCTACGCGGTTTAAATAAAAGGGACCTTGATGCATGTGTTTAATAGGTAAACACCCCTGCCGGAGTATGGATGCTTAGGCTTTTTGTTGCCGCCTTTTCCACGTGCCCCACAATTTGCGCTTCCACCTGAAACGATTGAGCCATACGGATGATTGATTCGGCAATGGATTCGGGGACATAAAATTCCATTCGATGCCCCATATTAAACACCTGATACATTTCGCGCCAGGGGGTTTGCGATTGCTGCCTGATTAACTCAAAAAGAGGCGGCACCGGAAACAGATGATCTTTTACCACCTTCAGGTTATCCACAAAATGCAGCACCTTGGTTTGGGCACCTCCACTGCAATGAATCATTCCATGAATGGATGGACGATGTGCTTCCAGTACTTTTTTTACGATGGGGGCGTACGTTCGCGTGGGTGATAACACCAGTTTTCCCACATCCACACCTTCCACAGGACTCGGGTCGGTTAGATTTAATTTTCCCGAATAAACCAGTGATTCGGGAACAGAGGGGTCATAACTTTCGGGATATTTTATTGCCAAATCGTGCGAAAACACATCATGACGTGCCGATGTCAGACCATTGCTTCCCATACCGCCGTTGTAAGTTTCCTCATAACTTGCCTGGCCAAACGATGCCAGTCCTACAATCACATCTCCGGGACGGATATGATTTTCAATAATTTGATTCCGGGGCCATCGTGCCGTCACGGTGGAGTCAACAATAATGGTTTGTACCAGGTCGCCCACATCAGCGGTTTCGCCACCGGTAAGTTGGATATCCACGCCCAGCTGTCGCATTTTTTCAAGGAATTTTTCCGTTCCCTGAATAACCGCTGCAATGACCTCACCGGGAATTCGATTCTTGTTACGTCCGATGGTGGAAGAGAGTAAAATTTTATCCGTAACGCCCACACACAATAAGTCGTCGGTATTCATCACCACAGCATCCTGCGCAATACCTTCCCACACGCTTACATCGCCGGTTTCTTTCCAATACAGATAAGCCAAAGCCGATTTTGTTCCGGCTCCATCGGCATGCATGATATTACAATATTCCGGATCGTTCCCCAATAAATCGGGAACCACCTTACAAAAGGCGCGAGGATACAAACCTTTATCCAGCTTGCTGATGGCAGCGTGAACCTCTTCTTTGGAGAAAGAAACGCCACGTTTTTCGTACTTCGAATTGTTTTGAGTCTTATTTTTCATCAAAAATGAGGAGCTGTTTTTTTGTGTCGAAATGATATTTTCCAAACTTTTTCAGGATACGGTCACCCAATACCAATCCGGTTTTTAACCGGTAATCGACCGTCACCTTAATGTCGCTCACGGTTTTATTGGCAATACGCACATAAGCCAACCTTATTACGGCACCATTGGCAATGGTATTATTTTTTAAAATTTCTTCGGGATCTCCTTCAAAATCATCCTTACTGATGACCCCTTTCTGAAGCATTTCGCGGGCTTTATCCAAGCCAATCAAGGCCGATTGATTTCTATCGAAGATAAACTGCTCGTCGTAACCATTGATAACAACGGTTACCATGTAAGCGCCTGTTTTCTCCTGTTTGTGAAACCGAACGGTATTTTCTTGCGGGTTGATGGCAATCCGGATGGTGGTATCAAGCTGCACATTGGCTGTTTTTTTCGGTACATAATCTTTGCGCAACACCCTGAATTCAGTTCTTCGATTTAATGAATGTGCAGCCTCTTTTTCCTCTTTACTTGGCAAGGATGCAATAAATTGATCGTCGAGCCGGGTACCTTTTTTAAAGAGAAAACCATCTTTTACCACATCTTTTTTCAAAGTTAACGGAACGCGTTCGCCATACCCTTTGGCCACCAATCGTGCCGGATCGATGCCCCGAAGGATTAGATAATCGACCACCGACCGGGCTCTTTTTTGAGAAAGAATATCATTGCGCTCTTCGGTATCGCGCGAATCGGTATGTGAAGCCAGCTCAATCACCAGGCGCGGATTGTCGCGCAATGTTTTTACCAGCCCCTGCAACGAGTCCTGGTATTGCGGTTTCAGATTCCATTTGCCCAAATCGTACAAAATTTCAGGCAACTGAATGGGTTCCTCGGGAATGGGTTTCAAATTGATATCCTTTTGGAAATCCTTACTAAACTCCAATCCCATGGTGGTAATTTTTGTCGAAGCATTAAAATACCCGTCTTTGCTGACCCTGATTTCGTAAGTAACGTTGGGTTTTAACTGGCTTTTTCCGAAGGCATAGTATCCTTTGTTGTTGGTACGCGTACTGACTGACAAGCCATTTGATCCCACCAGCGTTACCTTGGCATCCAGCACGCCAAAAAGGGTACGGTCGTCTTTCACCGTCCCCGACAAAGTAAATTTTAAGGCCGGTTGAATGAAGTGGTACAGGTCTTCTTTACCACGTCCACCTTTTCTGTTTGAGCTGAAATAACCCCAATTTTCGCTTGGATGAAAAACAATACCGAAGTCATCGTAATTGGAATTCAAAGGATATTTCAGGTTTTTGGGTTTACTCCACTTTCCGTTATCGGTTTTGGTGCTTACAAAAATATCCAGTCCCCCCATTCCGCCGTGACCATCCGATGAAAAATACAAGGCGGTATCACCTCTTAAAAACGGAAACATTTCATCACCTTTGGTATTAATCATCCGGCCCAGGTTCACCGGCCGGTCGAAGGCGCCCCTGGCTGCTTTGCGGGTAGCCATCCACAAATCTTTTCCGCCTACTCCACCACGCCGATTCGACGAAAAAATCAACATCTTACCATCTTGGCTCAAGGTAGGCTGGCCTATGGTTTGCAAAGTATCCACGCCGTTTATTTGAACCCGTTCAGCTTGTCCCCAGTGGCGTCCGGTGCGCTGTGCAACATAAATTTGACAACCCGAAGCCACATTGTCGATGTATTTACAACGGGTAAAATACAAGCGTTTAAATTGGCGATCCATTTGTGCAGCGCCCTCGTTGGCTTTGGTATTAATGTTTCCCGATGCATCCAGCAACACCGGTGCACTCCACTCCTGCTTTCTATCTTGCCGGCTGACGAACAAATCGCTAAAATTCTGCCCCGTCCATTTATCGGTTTCTTTGCCGGTAGCACCTTCACGGGTTGAAGTAAACACAATCTCGTTGTAATTTGCCGAAAGAAAAGCAGGGGCAAAATCGGCTTCACGCGAATTAATCTTTTTTAAATCCGTTACTTCATATTTTGAAGGATGCTCCATCCAGTCTTTGATATGGGCACAACTTTCAGCGCCCTCTTTCGCTCGTGGATCGTCGGGCACCTTTTGCGCATATGCCTGATACTGCGCCACCGCCTCATCATATTTTCCATTAATTTTAAGGGCATCAGCCAGATGAAGTAAAATTTCAGGGTGTTTTTTATCCCATCCATACCGTACCAGCCTCTTGTATGACAATTCAGCACGCCGATAATTTTCAGTCAACCGGTAACACTCGGCAAGCCGGTAGGTAATTCTGTTTTTTTCTTCCCGGTCGTTTTTTACTTTGGTATAGGCCTTTTTGTATTTATCGATGGCTGCATAATACTGTTGTCTGGCAAACAATTGATCGGCAGTATGAGCAGGACTCTTTTTTTGTGCCATCATACTCAAGGGAATAAGCAACAACAAGACAAAAGTAAAAACCGGTGCAACTGATTTTTTCATACTCATATTTTAATGCTTTTGTTTTAAGACCCCTTGACTACCTTTTTGTGCTCACTGTATTTTCAGCCGGTTTTATGCGGATGGTTTCGCTCTCCTCCGCTTCTTCCGAAGTCGGTTTCACATCTTCGTTGGCAACCGATGTCGCTTTCTGAGACGAACCGGTTTCTTCCGAAGCGGAATCTTCAGCAGTCTCTTTTTCGTTAGTTACCGTTTCTTTTTGCGCCATTTCCGATTGATATTTTTCAAGTTTTTTTTCACGCTCCAACCGGTCGGCTTCGCGATTAATTTCCTGTTTTACATCTTCAGAAGCTCTTTTTATTTCATTGATAAATTTCCCCAAACCTCTTGCAAGTTCAGGAATCTTACCCGGGCCAAACACTAAAAAGATGGCCAATACAATTAAAAATATCTCTCCGGAACCGAAATCAAAAAATAATATCGTCACTTCTCTTCTTTTTATCCGTAGCAAATGTATGAAAAACCTTTGATGGTTAAACAGCTTACTTCCGAACAAATGCGTTCAACAGAAATCCCTTACCCTTTCCCGCTTCCTTTAACAAAGATGCATGATTTTTGTTCGCCTTCTATCCCTGCTCCCGCTAAGGTATACGAAATTAAAAACAAAAAAGGGACAATGGTTTATCATGATTAGCAGTGTTAAAATACACATCCAGCCATAAACAACTTAATAACCGGACTTTTGTCATCGGAAAATTCAAACCTAAAAGCCTTTTTACGGAAAAAAATGTATTTTTGAATTTCAATCATTTTCACACCAAACCAAAACCGATGCCTTTCAAATCATTCATCCGGCCCTATTATTACCTGACCCTTATTTTAATGCTTGTTTTGACCTTTGAGCCCAACCCTTTTTATGGCCAAAACAGGCAACGCCAGGCAAGACCTTCAACCTCTGTCAAAA
>CBETNY010000178.1:0-4679 GCA_965537275.1 uncultured bacterium
GAGCCTTTTATGAATAAAACAGAAATTATTTTAATTAAAAGGCTTATGAAAAAATTCATAGGCCTTTTTTGTTTAATCAAATATTTTACCCATGAAAAAAATTGAAGCAATTGTCAGGAAGTCAAAATTTGAGGATGTTAAAAAGGCTTTGTATGAAGCCGGCATTGGGTGGTTTTCATACTGGGACATTACCGGTCTTGGAAAATCTACTGAAGAACAAGTGGTAAGAGGGCAAATATTTGAGTCTCATTATATCCAACGCCACATGCTTTCTATTGTTGTTCGTGACAAGAATTTGGAGAAAACCGTAAATGCGATAATGAAGGCAGCACGCACCGGTGAAATGGGTGACGGAAAAATCTTTGTAAGCGACGTTGAGGCCACCTATAGGATTCGCACCGGAGAAACCGGGCCGGAGGCGCTATACCTCAAGGAAAACGGAGAAAATTAAGGCCTTATTTACCGCTGAATTGACACAATAAAACTTACCTGATACTAAATAGGATGAGTGAAAGTGTTGGTGAGTATAAGTGGTTTTATATCAAGTTTTTAAGCAAAAAAATAATATGAAGATGAAAAAAATAAGTACAACAATAATTATTCTTTTTACTTTGATGAGCTTACCGGTATTGGCACAAGGTACACCAGCAACAGTTGTTCCTGTTCCTGCAATTAACAGGGGCGATACTGCATGGATGATGGTAGCCACTGCACTGGTGTTATTAATGACCATCCCCGGATTGGCTCTTTTTTATGGCGGCTTGGTACGGCGCAAGAATATTTTAAATGTGTTGATGCAAAGCTTCATGATTACAGCCGTTGTCAGTATCGAATGGGTAGCTGTCGGTTATAGCCTTTCATTTGGCAGCACAAACGGCGTATTGGCGCCTTACATTGGCGGGTTTCATTGGGCTTTTCTGCATGGGATTCATATTAGCGATTTAAGTCCTTATTTTATTTCTCATTCTCAACCTACCGGAAAAATAGTACACGGTGTTCCTGTAATGATTGGAACCATTCCTCATATTGTCTTTATATTGTTTCAGATGATGTTTGCCATTATTACCCCTGCCCTGATTATCGGTGCTTTTGCCGAGCGTATTAAATTCAAAGGTTTTTTGATTTTCTCATTGCTTTGGGCTTTGATTATTTACAATCCGGTTGCACATTGGGTATGGTCAGCTGATGGTTGGCTGGCAAAATTAGGAGCCCTTGACTTTGCAGGAGGTACAGTGGTGCATATCAATGCTGGTATTGCAGCGTTGGTAATGATTCTGATGTTGGGGAAACGTCGTGATTATCAAGGGCATGCAATTCCGCCACATAACATTCCTTTTGTAGCTATTGGTGCAGCTCTCTTGTGGTTTGGATGGTTCGGATTCAATGCCGGTAGTGGATTAGCTGCCGATGGAATTGCAGGAAGCGCTTTCCTTATTACTCATATCGCCGCGGCTACTGCGGCTTTTACATGGGCCATTTTGGATTGGATCATCGGAAAGAAACCGACACTTGTTGGCGTCGCTACGGGTGCAGTAGCTGGGTTAGTCGCTATTACACCAGCCTCCGGTTTTGTTGATGTGACAGGAGCATTAATTATTGGGATGATGGTTTCCATAGTTTGTTTCTTTATGGTAGCTTATGTTAAACCGAAAATGGGATATGATGATACATTAGATGCTTTTGGTGTTCATGGTGTTGGTGGTATCGTCGGCGCTCTCTTTACCGGTTTACTTGCTACACCTGCTATTCAATCTGCATATAGTGGTGCTTTCTACGGGAATCCTCATCAATTTATCAATCAGTTAATCGCTGTTTTGTCAACAATTGTCTATTCGGGCGTTGGCACCTTTGTCCTATTTTTAATAGTGGATAAGCTATTCGGTTTACGGGTAACTGAAAAGCAAGAAGCCATAGGAATGGATGAGGCCATGCATGGAGAAACGGCTTATACAACATTTGATTGATGAAAATACAACGTTTCATAGAAAAACTCAAGTTTACATCTAACCGTTGTTACCTACAATAATAGGATATAAACTTGCGAATTATACGATTAAAATTGACTTGTAAAAAGGAAAAATATCATCCAAAAATGACAAAAGAACAACTTTCGGCAAAGGGCTTATATAGCCCGGATAATGAGCATGATAACTGTGGAATTGGATTTGTAACCCATATTAAAGGCATAGCCTCTCATGATATCATTGAAAAAGGTTTTGAAGTATTGCGCAACCTGGATCATCGCGGGGCAAAAGGTGCGGATGATGCCAGTGGTGACGGGGCAGGTATTTTGATGCAGATTCCTCATGAATTTATCAGGGAAGTGTTGAATATCAGGGTTTCTGATAAAGAAGAATATGGCACCGGACTGATTTTTTTACCCAAGGCCGAAAAAGAAGCAGATGAATGTCTGCGAATATTGTCGGATACTATTAAAGCAGAAGGCCTTACATTGCTTGCTTATCGCGATGTGCCGGTAAATTCTTCCGTTATCGGGGATATTGCCCGTACTACAGAACCACAAATCAAACAGGTTTTTGTAAAAGCAGCACTGGAGCAGGACGAGATGGAGCAGAAGCTCTATATTATACGGAAACTAAGCGAAAAAAAAATCCGGGCATCCGAAATTGCATTGAAGGATGATTTTTATATCGTGAGCTTGTCTTCACAAACGATTGTTTACAAAGGAATGTTTACGCCGGAACAGCTTCAGAATTATTACCCCGATTTGCAGCATCCCCTTTTTAAATCGGCCATTGCATTGGTACATTCACGTTTCAGCACCAATACTTTTCCTACCTGGGCGTTGGCACAGCCTTTCCGGTTGATGGCGCACAATGGAGAAATCAACACCATTAAAGGGAACCGCATGTGGGCACACGCCCGTGAGGCTTTGCTTGAATCGGATATTTTCGGCGAAGACCTGAAAAAGGTTTTACCTATTTTGGAAGAAGGAAAATCAGATTCTGCTTCTTTTGACAATGTGCTGGAGTTTTTATACATGACCGGCCGTTCGTTAGATCATGCCCTTTGTATGATGATTCCTGAATCGTTCAATGAAAAAAATCCCATTCCCGATAGTCTGAAAGCTTTTTATGAATATAATTCCACCATCATGGAACCATGGGACGGGCCGGCAGCAATCGTTTTTTCCAACGGCCGATATGTTGGAGGAACGCTCGATCGCAACGGGTTGCGGCCTTCGCGGTATGTCATCACCAAAACCGGTTTAATCGTTATGGCTTCCGAAGTTGGGGTTCTGCCGTTTGCACCGGATGAAATCATCGAAAAAGGGAGGCTACATCCGGGGAAAATTCTGTTGGTGGATACCCGGCTGGGAACAATTATCCCCGATAAGGAAGTCAAAGACCGGTTAAGCCACCGGAACCCTTATGCCCGTTGGTTAAAAGAGAATCGGTTAATGATGAACGATATCATTGTTAAAAAACGGGTTCCGTCGTCCATAGATAATTTTCAGGAACTTGCCGGTGTTTTTTCTTACACGAAAGAAGAAACCGAGTGGCTCATAAAAACCATGGCAGAAACCGGAGTTGAGCCCATCAGCTCGATGGGTAACGATACGCCCCTCGCTGTCTTTTCAGAAAAACCCCAGCGTCTTTTCAACTATTTTAAACAGATTTTTGCCCAGGTAACCAATCCTGCCATTGACCCTATCCGCGAAAACCTGGTAATGTCCATGACCAACTATATTGGTTCACTGAATTCTAATATTTTATCAGAAACCCCGGACCATTGTAAACTGATCAAATTCAGGGATCCGATAATTACCAATACCGATCTTGGAAAAATAAAAGACATGAAAGATGAGATGTTTTCTCACCAGATTGTCCCGATGATTTTTCCTGTACAAGATGGTTTTGATGGTTTTCAGAAAGCGTTTCAACAAATGTTGCAGGCTGCCGAAGCGGCAGTGGATAACAAAAAAAACTTTATCATTTTGTCCGACAGGTTAGTTGACAGCCAACATGCACCCTTTCCATCTTTACTTGCTGTAGCTGCCGTTCATCACCACCTAATCCAAAAGAAAAAGAGAATGCAGGTGGGAATTTTGGTTGAAACCGGCGAAGCGCGCGAAGTAAACCATTTTGCCCTGCTGCTGGGCTATGGCGCCAGTGTCGTGAATCCTTATCTTGCATTTGCCGCCATCGACTATTTGGTAAAAGAGAAAAAAACAGATCTTGAATACAAAACAGCGAGGAAAAATTACATCAAAGCCATCAATAAAGGGCTGCTGAAGATTTTCTCAAAAATGGGGATATCCACTATCCGTAGTTATCACGGTGCCCAAATTTTTGAAGCCATTGGGATAAGCCGCGAACTCATCGACAAATATTTTACGGGAACTTCTACACCCATTAGCGGTATCGGGATGAAAGAAATTTTTGAAGAATATAGTCGGTTTCATCAGGAAGCTTTTCGACAACAAACAAGCCCGGATAAAAAATTTCTGTTTCATCATGAGGGAATTTATGCCTGGCGCAAAGATGGCGAAAACCATGCCTGGAATCCTGAGTCCATCAGTCTGTTTCAATGGGCCACAAAAACAGGTGATTATGCCAAATACAAGGAATACAGCGCCTTAATCAACAGGTATAACCGGAAGCCGGCCTTTATCAGAGGCTGTTTGACATTGAAAAAACGAAATCCTATCCCTTTGG
>CBETNY010000179.1:0-4678 GCA_965537275.1 uncultured bacterium
GCCATTCGGTTTGATCCACCCAATTGCCTTCTTTATCGCGATAGCTTTCGGTGGTAGCGAGTGAAAAACTGATTTTTTTGTTGCCGTTATCAAAAGTAAAAGTATCGGGGTCTTTGCCGATATTTCCAATGAGCATTACTTTATTTAATCCTGCCATGATAGTAAATTATTAATGTTAATGAGTAATTTTTTGATCTGTTAAGTATTTCGCCACCAGGCGTGATACGGGATATTTGTTTAAACTATTTTGATGTATCAAAAGTAATGAATTTTTGGTGTCGGGCGGCAGTTTGGTATTTAAAAAAACAGGAATAAAATGGGCTTCAATTTTTAGGTGGGTAAGCTGGTGTACATAGGCTTTTGACACTTTTCCAATGGTGGCGTTGTGCATGGTAATCCATTCCTGGTGAGGGAAGTGTCCCAAAACATCCATCGGGTGGCTGAAGGGTCTGTTTTGTTCTACTGCCGGGAAGTCATACAGGTTTTTCCAAATGTCTTGCCGGGTTCTTTTTTTAAGGTAGAATGCCGGCATTCCCTGGTCATGGATTTGAAAAACGAAATAATAAATGTAGCGTTGGCCCCGGATATTTTTCGGGCGTTTTACCGGAAACTGATTTTGCTGATGGTTTTGGTATGCATAGCATGTCTGTTGCAGGGGACATGTTTCACACAGTGGTTTGGGTGTGCAAGCCAGGGCGCCAAACTCCATAAGGGCCTGGTTAAACAAGTCGGGTGGATGATTGGCCAAAAGCTGCCTGGCCATTTCGGTAAAGATTTTTTTTCCACGGCTGGTGTTGATGGGGGTGTCGATACCAAAAAGTCGCGAAAGCACACGAAAAACATTACCATCGACCACCGGATGGGGCTTTTTAAATGCCAATGATGCGATGGCGGCCGCGGTATAATCCCCGATTCCCGGTAGTTTTTTTAAGGCGGAAAATTCATCAGGGAAAATTCCGTGTAAATCGTTGGCCACAATTTGTGCACATTTCATTAGGTTGTTGGCACGGTTATAATAGCCTAAGCCCTGCCAAAGTTTATACACCTCATCCTGGGGAGCTGCCGCCAGTTGAAACACGTCAGGATATCGGCTGACAAAGCGCTGATAGTATGCAAGGCCCTGCTGAACACGGGTTTGTTGTAAGATAATTTCGGACAACCAGATCTTGTAAGGATCGCGGGTGATTCGCCAGGGTAACGAACGTTTGTTTTGGTTGTACCATTGGAGTAATATGGGGCTTATTTCGGGGTTCATAGATTGAAAATGCTTAAAAAAGAATTAATTAGATGAAAATAATTTGACATTTATATCGAATTTAAAAAAAATCTTATTATTTTTGTCGCCCAAATTAGTAAACTAATTTCAAACACATTAAAAAAAATAAAGACATGACAAAAGCAGAGATTGTAGCTGACATTGCCAACAAAACAGGAATTGAAAAAGTGGCTGTGCAGGCAGTAGTTGAATCATTCATGGAAAGCGTAAAAGAAACCATGGTGAATGGTGAGAATGTTTATTTAAGAGGTTTTGGTAGCTTTATCATCAAAGAGAGAGCTGAAAAAACAGGCCGTAACATTTCAAAAAACACGACCATTGTTATTCCCGCTCACAAAATTCCCGCATTTAAACCTGCAAAAACTTTTGTAAACGAAGTGAAGAGCAACATTAAATAGTTAAATTTTTTAAAACACACGAAAATGCCAAACGGAAAGAAGAGAAAGAGACATAAGATGGCGACCCACAAACGGAAAAAACGTTTGCGGAAAAACAGGCATAAGAAGAAATAATTTTTTATTTCAAGATGTTGAAAGCCGGCTTTATGCGGGGCATAGGGCCGGCTTTGTTTTTGTCCCACCATACTTGGGTTTAAATTTATTGTATTACCACCCACCAACAATTTAAGCCCGTATAGTGTTATTTATATATTAAAAAGTAAATCAATATTATTGTGAACAAAGAATTAATTATCGATTCGAATGTTTCTGAGGTTAATATTGCGCTACTTGAGGATAAAAGTCTGGTTGAACTTCATAAAGAACAAAACAACAACAACTTCACGGTAGGGGATGTATTTTTGGGAAAGGTACGTAAAATTATGCCTGGACTGAATGCAGCTTTTGTAGACGTGGGGTACAAAAAAGATGCTTTTCTCCATTACCTCGATTTAGGACCACAGGTTCGCAGCATGAACAATTATACACGTTTGCTGCAACAGGGGAAGGGAGATAAAATTTCTTTTGAAAAGTTCAAACTGGAAAAAGATATTGAGAAATCCGGAAAAATCACAAAAGTATTGGCTCCAGGACAGGAAATCCTGGTTCAAATAGCCAAAGAACCTATTTCCACCAAAGGACCGCGTATTTCAACCGAGATATCATTTGCCGGTCGGTTTTTGGTTCTGCTTCCTTTTTCCGATAAGATTTCCATTTCACAAAAAATCAGGAGTAAGGAAGAGCGGGGAAGGCTTAAACGCCTTATAATGAGTATTAAACCTGCTAATTATGGCGTCATTGTACGCACCGTAGCCGAAAATAAAAAGGTGGCCGAGCTGGACACCGACCTGCGCAACCTGGTTGAAAAATGGGAAAAGATATCCGCTAAATTACCACACCTCAAAGCACCGCAAAAAGTTTTAAGAGAACTGGACCGAACCTCAGCTATTTTGAGAGATCTCCTTAACGAATCGTTCAACAACATTCATATTAACGATCCGGTACTTTTCGACGAAATCAAAACCTATATCGGCCAAATTGCACCCGATAAACAGGATATCGTCAACCTTTATAAAGGCAAAAAGCCGATTTTCGAACATTTTAATGTCGAAAAACAAATAAGAAATTCATTTGGTAAAACCGTTACCATTAAAAGCGGGGTGTATCTCATTATTGAACATACAGAAGCCCTTCATGTAATTGATGTGAACAGTGGTCACCGGGTAAACAAAGACAATTCGCAGGAGCAAAATGCCTTGACCACCAATATCGAAGCGGCCACTGAAATTGCCCGTCAATTGCGTTTACGCGATATGGGTGGCATTATCGTTGTCGACTTTATTGATATGCATGATGCCAAAAACCGTAAAAAGCTCTTCGAACATATGAAGGAGCAAATGGCACGCGACCGTGCCAAACATACGGTACTGCCCCCTACCAAATTCGGTTTAATCCAAATTACACGGCAACGGGTTCGCCCAGAGATGTCGGTGGAGGTGACGGAACAGTGCCCGGTGTGTAACGGAACCGGCAAGATAAAATCGAGTATTACCGTGATTGATGACATTGAAAACAACCTGGAATATTTGCTGCACGATCAAAATGAAAGCAAACTTACTCTGGCTGTTCATCCCTTTATCTACGCCTACCTTACCAAAGGGTTGTTTTCCATTCAATGGAAGTGGTTTATGGAGTATAAAAAATGGATAAAAATATCGAAAATGAACCATTATCATTTGTTGGAATACCATTTTTTCGATAAAAATAAAGATGAGATAAAACATTAAAAAAAACCGGCTGAAATGCCGGTTTTTTTGTTTAAACATTCTTTAACAAAAGCCCGGATTCCCCTCTTTTTTGCATCCCTCTTTTTTCAGTACTTTTGACGGCAAAACATAATGAGAAACAAAACATATGCAGGTTAAGATTGTAAACCACTCAAAACACGATTTACCAAAATATGAAACCATCGCCTCGGCAGGCATGGATTTGCGTGCCAATCTGGATGAAGTAATTTCTTTGGCTCCTTTGGAACGAAAATTAATTCCCACCGGATTGTTTATCGAATTGCCGGTGGGCTTCGAAGCACAGGTACGACCCCGTAGTGGACTGGCCCTCAAAAAGGGAATCACCGTGCTCAATAGTCCGGGCACCATCGATGCGGATTACAGGGGTGAAATCAGGGTTATTTTGGTGAATTTATCCAACGAAACTTTTGATATTCACGACGGGGACCGGATTGCTCAAATGGTACTCTCTTCCCATGTGCAGGTGCAATGGGAACCGGTAGATGTGCTTAATCAAACCCAAAGAGGTTCCGGTGGCTTTGGCCATACCGGTGCAAAGTAAAGGAATGAAAGGAACTGGGATGAAAAACAAAACAAGATGGATAATGTTGCTGATGGCGGTCGCCCTTATGGGTATGTATTCGTGTAGTAGCTTAAAACATTCGGCAGCAAAAACGGGTGTGCTCAACGAAAATCAAAAACGTGAAGTAAGCGATTTGTTTACCCGCGCCATCAGTTTAAAAGAAACCGGTAAATTACAACAAGCCGATTCGTTGCTGAAACGTGTTCTTGAAATAAATCCGAACGATCCGGCTGCCAATTTCGAGGAAGCCCAGCTATTGGCTGCAGCGCAAAAGGAAAAACAAGCCCTTGCGCTTATCGAACGTGCCGTGCAGGCCGATTCGATGAATGTCTGGTATCGGGTGTTGCTTGCAAAACTTGCAAAAGCAAACGGAAAATATCAGGAGTATGTAAACAACTACAAAAAAGTGGTGGCTTTAAATCCTGAAAATGAAGAATTTGTTCAAGAGCTGGCCATGGCCTATACCTTTACAGGGAATTATGAAAAGGCCCTGAAAGCTTATCTTGATCTGGAAAATCTGGTGGGTGTTCAGGAGTTTTTATCCCAAAAAATTGCCGCCTTGTACCTTCGTTTGGGAGAAAAGGAAAAGGCGTTG
>CBETNY010000180.1:0-4675 GCA_965537275.1 uncultured bacterium
TCTTTGGCCCACTGACTTTTAACTTTAAACAACTTCCATCTGAAGATTTAAGGGATGGTCAGCAAATCAGAAATTCCTATTTAAATATTTTCAGCTTATTGAGTGCTTGCTGATATTTTCTTGCATTTATTTGATGTTGTCTGTTTGTTTTTGCAAAAGCGTGGTAACCCGAAAGATCATCCTTTGCACAAAAGAACAAATAGGGTGTTTTATCATAATTCAACACCGCATCGATTGATGCAATAGATGGGACACAAATGGGACCCGGCGGAAGCCCGCCATGCCGGTAGGTATTATAGGGAGAATCCACCTCTTTGTAAATATTCAGGACACGACGGATCTGTTTGTCGCCCATGGCATAAATCACCGTAGGATCGGCTTGTAAGCGCCATCCTCGATGCAGGCGATTGATATAAACACTTGCTATTTTGGGTTTCTCGTCATCTTTATTGGTCTCTTTTTCGACAATGGAGGCTAAAATCACCACCTCTTCCGGACTCAACCCCATTTGCTCGGCTTTCAATTTACGCTGGCTATTCCAAAAACGGGTACTTTCCTGAAACATTCTACTAATAAATTCGTTGGCATCGGTATTCCAATAAAACTCATAAGTATTTGGAATAAAAAGCGTTTCGACTGTTTTTTTGGTTTTTCCCATTTGCGCTAAGTACACCGAATCATTCAACAACCGCACGATGGAAGCCGAATCGGCTTCAATCTGTTTACTGACCTTTCCGGCCAACTGATAAATATTATTGATGTTGTTAAAAGTAACCCGAACAGGCGTTTGATTTCCCGCCCGAAACATCTCAACCAAATCATTATTGCTCATATTTTCCCTTAGCACATAATGACCGGGTTTTATATGACCGGGGAGTTTCCGTTGTTTTGACCACCATTCAAAATTTGTCCGGTGAACAATAAGTCCTTTGGAATAAAGTATTTGTTTAAGCTGATCGAAATTGCTATTCGTAGGCACATTGATGGCGAGTGAAGGTTTATTTTGTGTCCAAACATTAGGCGAATAAACAACTTTATAAAGCCAAAAAGCAGCGCCCAGGGCAACAAGTATCAATAACATAAGCAGCCGCAAGATAAATTTCCGGAATGGATTTCTCGGTTTTTGTACTGCGTATTTCGAATGATAATAGGCCATTGTATCGATATTTAATGATTGATTATTCTATGATTTTTTGAAGTAAAAATTCATTCACCCACCGGCCGTTTCTGATATTCCACTCTTTTTTTAATCCGACCTCTTCAAAACCACTTTTTTTAAAAAGCTTCAAACTGGCGATATTGTTTTCATCAATATTGCAGTAAAGCTGATGCAAATTTAATTCGTTGGAAGCATATTCCATACAAATAGACAGGGCCGTTGTGGCATAATTGTGATTTCGAAAATCGCTGACAACAACAATTCCCACGCCTGCCCTTCGATGCACTGCATCTATATCAAAAAGGTCGATGGTACCAATGGTTGTTTTCACCTCATTTTGATTCAGTTCGATCATCAGCCGCACCTGCCTGACGGCAAAGGGGTCGGCTTTGTCCGATGAGAACAAATATTGCTCCAAATCGAATCGTGAATAAGGCAGAAGGGTATTGCTCACCGGCCACAATTGTCGATTATTTTCCAATTGAAATAAGAAATCCACATCCTCCGGTTCGGGAGCGCGTAATCCTATGGTTCCTTTTTTTAAACCCATCATGCAAATTTCAACAATTCTTTTCAGTTTACAGAACTTTTGAAAAAATTTTTTTATTCTTCAAACTGATCCCCAAAAAGCCATCTGACAGGCATGATTCTTGCTGCGATAAATCCAATCGAAAACCGTACAAAATTATTTTGCACGGCAATCTGTTTATTTATTAACTTTGGGGAGTTGTTAACAAACCAATAAATAAAGGTATTCGAAGTATTAATCATAAAAAATTAAAGTCATGAGTGACCAACGTTCAAATTCAGGATTCGCTTTCTTTTCAGGTTTAGTGGTTGGAGCAGCCATTGGAGCCATAGCCGGATTGCTTTTTGCTCCGGAACCCGGCGAAGAAACACGGAAAAAATTAACAGAAAAAACCAAAGAATTGTCGGATGATTTATTGGATCAGTTCGACGATTTGAAAGAAAACGTCAACAAAGTTCTCGATGACGTTAAAAAAACAGGCGAGGAAGTACTTGAGGATGTGAAAAGTACCGGCGCCGACGTCGTTGAGGATGTGAAAAAGATGACAAAAAAAGCCTAAGGCTTTATTGAGCCACCACAATCCTGCTTCATTTGAGAAATGAAGCAGGATTCATTCCTATTAATTGTCATCCTTCTATTAAGATTTTGAAAATGAATCAAAATGAATTAAATGCCCCGGTAAAAGAGTTTCTCGATGAGATCAAGAAATACATCGATGGGCAACTTGAATACAACAAGGTACTTTTAAGAAAAAAAGGAGGAGCCTTTACTTCCCAACTGGTACTGTTCATAATGCTTTTTGGCATTTTTGCCTTCATTGCCATGTTTCTCTCCTTTGCTTTTGTAAACTGGTATGCCGAAAACGGAGGTTCACGCACTTCAGGATTTCTGATTGTAAGCGTGGTGTATCTTTTTATGGCCCTGATTATTTTCGCTTTCCGCGAGTCGCTTCTATTCTCACCCATCAGAAAAACATTTGCAAAAAATTTGTCCAGTCAGGAAGAACGGGAGTTTTTTAAAGGTACACCCTATGCCTACAACGCTGCCGCCACTGAGAAATACATTGAATACCTCAGAAAGCAAAACAAGAAACAGGAATTACATTTGCAAAAGCAGATGAACGACCTGAGCAAGCAATTAAACATCGTCAATTTAACCAAGCATTACGTTAAATCGGGTCTTCATGCCCTTATGACAACCACCAACATGGTAAAGGCCGCTTACCAATTAACCAAAAAGCTCAAAACAAAAAACAGGAAGAAACTCAAAAGTTAACTTCCTGTCTTTTACTTATTTTACTGTTGTTAAATCGTCATGATATCCTCTTCTTTGCGCTTAAAAATTTCATCTACTTTATCGATATATTTATCGGTTAATTTCTGAATTTCATCCGACAAGCGTTTCGATTCATCTTCGGGCAAACCATCTTTTTCAAGTTTTTTGGCATCATCATTGGCCGACCTTCTGATATTCCGGATGGCAATTTTTGCATCTTCGCTCACCTGCTTGGCCTTTTTAACCAAATCGTGGCGCCGTTCTTCCGTTAAGGGGGGTACATTAATCCGGATTAACTCTCCCTCATTCATGGGATTAAAACCCAGGTTGGCATTCATAATTGCCTTTTCAATTTCATGGATAGTGCTCTTATCAAAAGGCTGAACAACAATTGAATGCGCATCGGGCGTATTGATGTTGGCTGTCCGTTCAAGGGGCGTTTGCGTTCCGTAATATTCCACCAGCACACCATGGAGCATGGAAGGGTTCGCTTTTCCCGCCCTGATTTTTTGGAATTCATGCTTCAAATGTTCGATACTATGCTGCATGCGCTCTTCCGATTCTTCCAATACAAAAATTGATTCGTCAGTCATATGGCTAAAAATTTGAATACAAATTTAGCATTTTCCATTAATCATCACACATTCTTCCTGTTTAAAATGCAATATTCCGCTGTTTTCTTCATTTGTGACATCCATTCAGCCGGAAAATCATCATCAGCCTCCAGCTACGGATGGAAGTCAACGGAAATTCATAAGGTCAGGTGGAAAGAATTTTTATCTTTGTGAAACAATTGAACGGAAAAGATGAGCGAATCAGTTATTTTTCTCAATGATAATAAGGTTTATCAAAAAAACAAAATGGTGTTGGCACACGTAAATTTCCATGTCAAGGCCGGAGAATTTGTTTATTTGATAGGCAAAACAGGAAGTGGTAAATCCAGTTTGTTACAGACCATTTACGCCGATTTACCGGCCGAAGGGCAACAAAGCCTTGTTTGTGGATATGATTTAAAAAAAATCAAGGCAAAACAAATCCCTTTTTTAAGACGTAAATTGGGAATTGTTTTTCAGGATTACCAGCTGCTGGAAGACCGAACGGTCAGTGAAAATTTACGGTTTGTGCTTAAAGCCACGGGTTGGAAAGACAAAGCAAAAATTAAGGCCCGTATTATTGAAGTACTGGCTGAAGTGAATCTGACACAAAAGCTCAACGCCATGCCCCATCAATTGTCGGGAGGCGAACAACAAAGAGTGGCCATCGCCCGGGCCATGTTAAACAAACCGGAACTCATTTTGGCCGATGAACCCACAGGAAACCTCGATCCGGAAACCTCCAATGAAATTATGCGTATCCTGAATAAGATTTGTGAGCGGGGCACCGCCGTGGTCATGGCCACCCATAATTACAATTTAATTCACAAATTTCCGGGGAGAATTCTTAAATGTGAAGAGGGAACCATTCTCGATTCAGGCAATAATCTCCAATAATTTCATAACATGATCGCCGTTGTTATACAAAGCAAACAACGCATCTTCGCGCGCCTCTTTCATTGCCAGGGTAAAGGGTTGTTGCATTAATTCGCGAATCTTCTTCTTGATTCCATTTGCATCGTTGGCAATGGCACAATAATCATCCAAAGGGCTGCCTGTTTTCATTTTATTGTTGATTAAACAGAACCGGCCGTTAAACATGCTATTCAAGAGTTTCAG
>CBETNY010000181.1:0-4674 GCA_965537275.1 uncultured bacterium
CAACGGGTTTGTAAAGATGGTTCTACTGGCTATCACACCGTTTCAGCGGCTCCTTACAAGGATAAAGATGGAAATATCGCAGGACTTGAGGGATTTATTATTGATATTACCCCTCAGGTGGAAGCCGAGAAAGCTCTCGAAAAGAAAATTGCTTCGCAACATAAAAGCGATGATTTCTATCAGCTGGTTTCTTCCTCTGAGAATGTGGGCTATTTCCGCATTGGAAAAGACGGCTTTTACCAGGAGGTAAATGATGTATGGCTGAAATTGTATAAGTATGATTCCAGGGATGAAATCATTGGTAAACATTACTCATTGAGCCGTACCAAGGAAGACTTTGTGGCTTTGCAGAAATCGGTGGAGAGCGTTTTGAAAGGCGAAACCATTCCTTTCGGTATCACTCGCCGCTACTGTAAAGATGGTTCCGTTGGCTATCACCAAATTACCATGACTCCGGTTTATGAAGGTGATGAAGTGGTAGGTTTTGAGGGCTTTATCGTTGATAAGACGGATAAAAAACTGGCGGAAGAGGAGTTGAAAAAAGGACAGGTATAACATAAACCGTTTTCAAATTGATTAGTAAGCCCCGTGATATTTCACGGGGCTTTTTTATTGGCCAGCGTACCCGTAAACGTTTGTTTAGACCAGTAAGCTATGTTTAATAACACTTGGAATTTTTTTTGGATAATAGATGTCGCTTATTTCCATATTAGTAAAATATTGTATGTACTTTTGAATTGTTAATTTTATAACAAAAATGTAAAAATATTCTTATTATGAAAAAATATGATGTAATCATTATCGGAGCTGGCCCGGCGGGAATTGTAACAGGAGTTACCGTAAAAAAATATCATCCCGAAAAATCGGTTTTGATGTTAACAGAGGAAAAGAAAGGCTTGGTTCCTTGTGGTATTCCTTACATTTTCAACAAACTGAATTCGGTGGATGCCGACACTATGGGGCCGAAGCCTTTGGTTGATATGGGCGGTCAGGTAATCGTTGATCCGGTGGTGGATGTGAATCTTCAGCAAAAGTTAGTTTATGGAAAGTCCGGCGAGGCGTATGCTTATGATAAGTTGGTATTTGCTACCGGTTCTCAACCGGTTAAGGCGACTTTTATCAAAGGTCATGACTTGGAAAATGTTTTCTACATTAAGAAAAGCTATCAGTACATCAATGATTTGTTTAACCGTATACAGGACAAACGACAGGTTGTTATTGTGGGAGGCGGCTTTATCGGTGCTGAAGTAGCTGAACAACTGGCAGCCCGAAAAGGAATAGAAGTGACCCTGATTGAAAGCGAGCCCCAATGCTTTTCCAAAGCTTTTTCCGGTAAACTGAGTAAAATTGCAACAGAGCAATTGAGACAAACCAACGTTAAGGTACTTACTTCTTCATTGGTAGAAGAAATTGTTGGCAGTGAAGGCCGTGTAGAGAAAATCAGATTGAGAAGCGGCGAAGAAATCCCGGCTGATGCGGTTATTCTGTCGGTTGGTTATAAACCCAACACTGATCTTGCCGTTAAAGCTGGCCTTCCACTCAATGTGATGGGAGCCATAAAGGTGGATAGTTATGAACGCACCTCGGTAAAAGATGTTTGTGCCGTAGGCGATTGTTCGCAGACCATTGGCTTTTTGACCGGACGAAGCGATCATATTATGCTTGCATCAACTGCTACCGCTGAAGCCCGGGTCTTAGGGTATAATTTGTTTGGTATCAGAATTAAAAAGAATTTCACGGGTACTATTGCTGTCTTTTCAACGCAAATTAACGGTTTAACCATGGCTTCTGCCGGAGTGAATGAAAATACCGGAAAGGATGCCAATGTGGAATTTATGACTGCGGAATTTACCGATATGGACAGGCATCCTGGTACTTTATCCGATGCTTCTCCTTTGACAGTTCGGTTAAATTTTTCCCCTTGTGATGGTGCTATCCTCGGTGCCGAAGTTTGGGGAGGCCCTTCGGCTGCTGAAATTATCAATACGCTGAGTCTGGCCATTCAGAAGTATATTACTGTTTATGAACTGATATCATTTCAGATAGGAACCCACCCCTTACTGACCGGTGCGCCTACCAAACCGGTGATCATCAAAGCTGCCGAAATGGCCATAGGTAAACTGCAAGCGATCGCTAAATAGACCAGGTCACTTTGGTTTCAAACAAAGGCTGTCTCAGGAAGAGATGGCCTTTTGTTTATCTAACCTTTCTGGCTGATTTTTTCAAGGAGGTTTTTCTTTATTATCTTCACATGTTTTCCTCTGATTGTAATCATTTCTTCTTGTGCCAGGTTGTTTAGCAGGCGGCTAACGGTTTCGCGGCTGGTGCAAATCAAATCGGCAATCTCATTGCGAGTTAAGGGTAAATCAAACTCAGCGGATTGATAAATTTCGTTGGAAAGATGAAGCAGGTGACCGGCCAGACGACCGTAAATTTGGTTTTGTACCAACTTCACACAACGTTTAAATTGTTCCAACTCATTCTTACACAATTCAATGATAATTTCATAGGAAAAATCCGTATTTATTTTTAACAGTTTTTTAAAAGTATTTATATCAACAAAACAAGCTGTAGATCTTTCCAGTGCCACAGCTGAATAGTGATTGGTTTTATCACCCATGGTAGTGGGCAAACCAAGGTAGCAAGGTGCTTTCTTAAGTCTTAAAATCTGGGTTCGTTGCGGCCCTTTAATCAGGAGCTTAACCATTCCTGTTTGAAGATAAATGATATTGGATGACAAAGCATCTTGCTTAAAAATAGTATCCCCTTTATCAAATACCGCTTGCACACAACTTTGTTCTAATAGTTCCAATTCATTATTCCCTAAATTTTTAGTTGGCGACGATTTTAAAAAACAGGATGAACAACTAATATTTTTCATTGTAGTGATTCTTTAAACAAGGAACAAAGTTATAATAAAATGTGATGTAAATCACGTTTTATTGAAAGTTAACTCACAACTATTTTCTTGAATTAAAAGAGGGCCTGCTCTATTTTTGCCTTGTTAATTAAGTAACAATATTAAATTATTAGGAGGACAAAAAAATGGAAAACAAAAAATTGTGTTTAGCTCTCTTCTCAGGAAGTGTTGACAAACTTACCGCTGCCGGTGTAATACTTGGAGGCGCAGCTGCTGAAGATATGGATGTTGAAATCTATGTTTTGTTGCAAGCTGCTTTTGCATTCAAAAAAGAGAATGCCATGACCAACGATCGGGTAGCCGAAATCACTGATAAAAAAGATGATTTTCTGGCTTCTCTTAAAAGTCTTGAAGCCCCCCATTGGACTGAGGCTTTTAAAACAGCTAAAGAGATGACCAACGTGAAAATTCATATTTGCGGTTTTGCAGGCAAAGTATGGAAAGGATACAAGCTGGACGATTTCATTGATCTTGCTGATGATATTTGCGGTATTGGCGAATATATTGCTTCAGCCGAAGAAGCCGATGTAAACTTATTTATTTAAAGTTAATAAATCTAATATGTCTGAAAATGTTGAAGAACGAATTAGCACGCTTGAGAAACAACTTGAGCAGCTAAAAAGCCAAAGAAAAGACCAGCTGACCATGGTGGTTTTTTCCAACGACCTCGACAAAATATTAGCTGCATTGATTATTGCGGTCGGAGCAGCAGCCATGGATACCGAAGTTAAAATGTTCTTCACTTTTTGGGCCATAAGTGCTTTGCGTAAAAAAAAGACGAAGTCTAAAGGCAAAGACATTAAATCAAAAATGTTTGGGGCTATGCTTCCCCATGGGATCAGCCAGCTAAAACTTTCAAAAATGAACATGGAAGGGCTGGGCAAAGACATGATTAAGGGAATTATGAAACACAAAAACATTGCTTCTCCCGAAGAGATGCTTGCTACTGCCGGCGAACTCGGTGTACAAATTGATATTTGTGAAATGTCGATGGATCTCATGGGATTTAAAAAAGAAGAAATGATCGATTATCCCAATTTAGGGTATTGTGGTGTTGCCACATTTTTGGCTGATGCCGGTGAAAGTAGTATACAGCTATTTATTTAATAATTAACAATTTAAAAAATTAAAATCATGAACGCAGAAGAATTAGCACAAGTAAAAGTTGATAAATCGGTTGATGCTCGCGGAACATCATGCCCGGGACCTTTATTGGCTGCAAAAAAGGCCATCGGTCAAATTGAAAAAGGACAGGTCATGGAGGTCTTGTCGGCAGACGAAGGCACAAAGCGTGATATACCGAAATGGTGTAACAAAAAAGGGTATGAATATTTGGGAACGATTGAAGAATCAGGTTTTTTTAGAATACTGTTAAGAAAATAGAGATGGCTGGTGGTAAAGAGAATAAGGGCGCGAGAATCTTGGTTTTTTCTACCGAGAAAATCTCCGACCCGGCCATTGATATGGCGGGCTTGTTAAAATTGCATTATCCGCCTACCGTTTACACTATTCCTGTGCCCTGCTCAAGTGCTGTTAAACCCAGATGGATTATACATGCTCTTGAGCAGGGTTTCGATGGGGTTTTTATCGCTGCCGATGGTACCGACTGCCCCTATGGCGAAACGTGTACCGAAAAAACCGGAGAGTTGATGCGCGTTACCCAGGAAATCCTGAAAAAGAAAGGGATGGATCCTGCCCGCTTGAAAATGGCAGCCATTTGTTCCGTTTGTAGTGAGCCTTTTGTAAAACATGTG
>CBETNY010000182.1:0-4663 GCA_965537275.1 uncultured bacterium
TATTCTGCACCATCTGCGGCTTCTGCAGCAGAAAATCGAATGCCTTCAGGGGTGCTGTTCATTTGAGCCAACCCAAGCAGGATAAAATTGGCAAGCATGTTTTCGGCGCGGTAACGACTAAGTCCGCTGTGTTTCATGAATTGTGAAAGACTGATAGACGGGTGGTTTTTAAGCATTTCAAGCAGCATTTTTTCTTCATCGCGGTAGGTGAACTGAATGCTGGAACGACTTTTTTGCTTATTCCAGATTTTCATCTGTACGCCGTTGGCCAGTAGATTTTCGTCTGCCTGCCGGATGTAGGCTTTATAATGTCCCAACTTATCGGGGGCTTTGTGGGGAAGCCGGTCCGATTTGCGAATGGTTACCTCCAATACTTTTTTTCCTTCCAGTGTCCATTCTTTGGTGCTAAAACCAAGAGGGGGTTTGCAGTATCGTTGTGCTGCATTCTCAATCATATAAAATTCCTCTTCCGACCGGACCCCTGCTATTTTACCGTTATCTTTCACTCCCACCAGCAGTGTTCCCCCATCGGTATTCGCAAAAGCCACCAACGACCGGGCAATTTTTGCTGCATCGGAAATTTCAAATTTAAAATCAAGATGCAATCCTTCTCCTTGCTCAATCAATTTTTTTACCCGGTTCGCCGTGTTCCTTTTCATTTCGATGCAAAGATAGTAAATGACTAAACTCCCATCGCCATAACCCGGTTACCCTTCCATTTCTACGAACTTCATCAACGGGATAATTTCCCTGCGGCCGCATTAGGCTGTTGAAGGGAAATTTTATAAAAACCAGATATCTTCCTGTGCCATGGTCTTTTCACAGTAGTGACAAGCCAGTTTGGTGCGACCATGATGGTCGGTAATCAGGCTGAATTTGGTTGGGATATTTTGATGGTTGGTAACACATTTCGGGTTGAAACATTTCACAATCTTTTCGATGGTTTCGGGCAACGTGATCTGTTCCTTTTTGGATATTTCATATTCTCTTATTTCGATGAGTGTGGCATGGGGTGCGACCAATGCTATTTTATTAATCTCTTCGGGCTGAAAAAATTTGCCACTGATTTTAATGATTCCTTTTTTACCTAATTTTTTACTGGTTAGGTTGCTTCCAAAATAGACTTGTTCTTTGGCATGCTCAAGGTTTAGAATTTGAAAAACGCGGAAGGTATGTTCGGAAGGAATGTGATCAATCACGGTGCCGTTTCGCAGGGCCGATACCTGCAGTTCTGTTCTTTTATTTTTCATCTGTTTTACTTTTGTATTGAATCAAATACTCGTTTTTATGTTTTGAAGATTTTTGCTCTGCAACTATATCCGGAGCCAAATGGTGGCTGCTCATTGCCCGGGTGTTCGCTGAAAGTAAGCTTGCTTTGGCGATGAGGCATGATGATAAAAGGCTACTCTTTTAAACCTAAAATGGCAGCAATGAGCGCTTGCCGAACATACACTCCATTTTTGGCCTGTTGAAAATAATAGGCTTGAGGGTGATTGTCCACATTTTCATGAATTTCATT
This sequence comes from uncultured bacterium, assembly GCA_965537275.1. GTDB lineage: Bacteria > Bacteroidota > Bacteroidia > Bacteroidales > F082 > Sulfidibacterium. Next base: position 1,520 of record CBETNY010000182.1, read on the forward strand.
TACGCGGGGCAAAGGGTGCAGGATGCGCATATTCTTTTTTGCCGGTTCCAGCATGCTTTTTTCCAGTACATACGAATTTTTTACCTTTTCATATTCAAGGGGGTCGGGAAACCGTTCGCCTTGAATGCGCGTCATGTAAATAATATCGGCAAAAGGGATTACCTCCGAAAGCTCGGTGTATTGGTAATAATCAAGTCCGGCATCTTTAATCCATTTTTTCACACCACTGGGAAGTTTAAGCGATTCGGGGGATACCAAATGGAAAGTGGCATGAAACAAACTTAATGCCTGAACGAGTGAATGAACGGTTCGCCCGTATTTTAAATCGCCCACCAGAGCGATTTGAAGGTTTTCGAGGCTGTTTTGCGTTTTGCGGATTGAATACAAATCGAGCAGACACTGCGTGGGATGCTGGTTGGCGCCATCACCCGCATTGATGATGGGTACCGGTGAAACTTCGCTGGCAAACCGGGCACTCCCATCCAGGGGGTTGCGCATCACGATTAAATCGGAATAATTGCTCACCGTAAGAATGGTGTCTTTCAGCGATTCGCCTTTTCTTACGCTGGAGGTGTCGGCATTTGCAAACCCAATGATGCTCCCTCCAAGGTATTGTACAGCGCTTTCAAAACTGAGCCTTGTTCGTGTAGAGGGTTCAAAAAACAGTGAAGCAATCACGTGATTGGTTAGGATTTTTTGTCGTTGATCTTTTTCAAAATCTTCGGCAATATCCAGGACGCGCAAAATTTCTTCTTTGGAATAATCGGTGATGGATACCAGACTGCGGTTTTTTAATTGAATCATGGAATAAGAATTTGTTGGAAAAGAAATAATTGGACATAAAAAAAGACGGCCAATGCCGCCTGAAATACAGGAATACTTTCCCTACCGGAAAAGTTATTAATTTGTGATACCTTAAGTGCCGTTAACATGTTTAAAAATTTATGTTACCGGAGTACAAAGATAAAGGAAATTTACTTTCCCAGCCGGTAAAATGAAACAAACATGAATTTTTTTGAACAGGCCTTACTCCGGCTCTGATGATTGCGTTGTTACATCCAAATATTTTTGTTTACAATGTTTCCAATGATTCTTCGATTGGGTTTGTTTCTCGAAAGAAAACTTAAAGAGCATGAACTGTTCACTACGCAGGGCTTTATCAGCAAGGTGTGTATACCGGTCAACCGGCACGGAAGGTTTTGAGAGTCTTTTTTGAAACTAAATTTTTAAAAGAGATGCTGTTATAGCCAAATCGGTTTGCTCAAGGTAATGTTACTTTGTGGTAACCTTTTTTAGAAAAAAATCCGCCTTAATGTGAATATAAAGTTCGTAGGCATAGTCAAGCTGATGGGTAAGAAAGTCGTAATAACCGTAAGCCCCGGCCTGTAACCTGACTCCCTTTGCAATCTGCCGGCGATAGGTTATTCGCGGAGTAAGGAGTTGGCGATTTTCCCGGATATAGGTGGGGTTGATTTCTGAAAGCGACTGGAATTGTGTTTCGCCAAGCGGGGCAATAAATTGATGTCCATACCAATAGGAAGCACGGAAATTAAAATGCTTCCATTGCATGCCAAGGGTTGTATAGGATCCCCAACCGTCATCAAAAGGTAAATATCCGGCTTCACCAAAGGCGGGGTGGCTCAGGCTTTTGTAAAATGCCATGTGTTGTGAGAATTGTAGGTGGGTGAATTTGTTGAATTTAAACTTAATATTTAAACCACTCAACCCATTGATGACGGTTGTAAGGGTTGGATGAGGCCCGGGAGCCAACTGGCCGCCTTTGTGTTTTGCCAATATTTGAATGGGAACACTGATTCTGAGCTTTCCCTGTTTGTATAAAAGAAGGTGTGAACTGCTGCCCACCGTGAGTTCCTCTTGCGTGTTATCGCCAAACCAAATGAAATTTTCCCAGTTTAACCACAGATCGGAACGGAAATATTTGCGATGAAACAAAAACTGTAATCCCGATTCCATGTGATGCCGGTAGTAATTATCAAGACGAAACAACGGCTCTTCGAGTTGATGAAAGGATGTCCCGTAAAGGTTGCCCATCACCATTTCGAGCGATGGGGAAATGCGATATTGTATGGTGAAAAAAGGTATACTTTGACTAAAGCCGTTACGCCCTGAAAATTTTAAAAGATAAATCCCGCTGCTCATGCGCAAGCGTTTCGAAAAAGTGTACGAAAGGGCCGGCTTGGCGAAAAATCCCAAACCGGTATATCCGTAAGCAAACCGGCTGAAATATTCGTTGTTTTTAAAAAAAGTACTCCCCTCAAATTGAAAGTAAAGCTTTGAAACTTGTTTTGCTTTAACAGGGGAGTATCCGCTGAAGGTATACTGCGCCTGCAAACCTGTTGAGGAGACCCATAAAAAAAGGCCTGTCAGTAAAAGAAACCTGAACGGATTTTTATAGAAAAACAACATTTAAAAATGATTGGTGTACAGCGCTACTTTTTAATTTGATAGGTAAATTTAAGGGTTTTCTCCGATAAGGGAATCAGTTTTCCCATAAATTTTAGATGTAACGGGTTGGTTTGGTAAATTTCCAGATCGGTCTCATTACGAAACTCCACCACCAGACAATAATCATATTCTTGTGTTGTACCGATTTCATCCATGCGTTTTCCCCATTCCAGTTTGCGGATGGGTTTAACTTTTTCAGCCAATATCTGACTCAGGCTGTCCAGGGTTGCAATTTGATTGTTGGTGACCTGCGTTTTAAATTTTACAAGAACGATTTGCCGGATCCCGGTGGTTTTAACCTTGGGTGTTCGTGCCAGGCTTATGCTGGTAATCGATAAAAGGGCAATGACAAGAATTAATATTTTTTTCATGGTTTGTGAATTGTTTTGAATTGTAAAAAAATGGATGTGTTTTTGTGATTCACACATTCCTGTGGACAAAAATACCCCAAAAAGTTTCTCTTCTTAGGTTCATTCGGTTTTTTCCATCATTTTTATTGAATCTATTCAAACGCGGAAACTTATATTTTCCTTTCAAACTCCATTTTTTATCACCAAAAAGCTCCGATGGGTTAATGAAGTGGTTTAAAGTTAAAAGTCAGTTTATCAAAGGAAAACACTAAAAATCAGACAATAAATATCTATAATCCCCTTTTGGAAGGGGCGAAGGGGTAGGTTA
>CBETNY010000183.1:0-4638 GCA_965537275.1 uncultured bacterium
TGTGGATGCTGAAAAAATAAGTCGCTACATCAAAAACTGGTCAAAGAAACTGGGGGCGGTGGATTGTGGAATGACGACCTTGAAAGATTATCATCTGTATTCGGTGGGAGGAAGGGCAGATCGTTATGACAAACCCATCGAAAAACAGCATGAGTTTGCCATTGCTTTTACTGTTGAAATGGATCATGAGATGGTCAAATCGGCGCCTGCCGGCACCATGGTGATGGAATCGGGTCAGCAATATCTCGAATCGGGACGAATTGCTTTGCAGGTGGCGCGTTTTATCCGCAACCTGGGTTATGAAGCCCGTGCACACATCGATGGAAATTATCAGGTGGTCTGTCCTTTGGTAGCACGGGATGCGGGTCTGGGCGAAATTGGACGGATGGGCCTGCTGATGACCCCTAAACTGGGACCTCGCGTGCGTATCTCGGTGGTAACTACCAATTTGCCTTTAGTGGTGGATGAGCCCCTGCACGATTACTCTTTCATCGATTTTTGTGTCCAATGTAAAAAATGTGCCGATGTTTGTCCCAGCCGGGCCATCTCTTTCGAAGACCGTGAAGTGATTGGTGGTGCTCTGCGCTGGCAAATCAATCAGGAGAGCTGTTTTACGTATTGGACCAAAGCCGGCACCGATTGTGGGCGGTGCATCAGCGTGTGTCCCTATTCGCATCCCGATAATGCAATGCACAACGTGGTTAGAACCGGAATCAGGAATTCTTCGGCTTTCCGAACACTTGCCCTGAAGATGGATGACCTGTTTTATGGTCGTAAACCTGTTCCTGCAAAGCCTCCGGAATACCTGCAACAATAGAATTATTTAGATTAATTTTAAATAAATCCATTAAAATCCTTGATTTTGCAGATGAAAATGCAGAGCTTTGCATCAACAAAAAAAATATCCACATGAAAAATAGAAGGAATTTCTTAAAAAGTAGTGCTTTGCTGGCTTCAGGATTGGCTGTTTCGGCACCCTTGTTGGCAAAATCGAAAAGAGACAAAACGCCCTCTTTTCCCGGAGTGGTTTTTACGGAAAAAGATCAGGGTAAATGGGATGGAAAGGCGGGCAGTCATGTACCCAAAGTGACTGTGGAAGGCAGCAAAGTTACTCTGCTCACTGAACACGGTATGAGCGAGAGACATTATATTGTCCGTCATACGCTGGTCGATCAAAAGGGGAATATGTTGGGATCGAAGACTTTCTATCCTTCCGATGAACAGGCTTTGTCAACCTTTGATTTACCCGCAGGGTTTCACGGCAAACTTTACGCTACCAGCTTTTGCAACAAACACGATTTCTGGTTGAAAGAGTTTAGTGTGTAATTTGAAAAGAAATGCATGGGGAATTTTGCTACTTTTGAGGAAAATCTGTTATTTTAACCTCAAAAACCTTAACCCATGAAAATTACAGTCTTCAACGGAAGTCCCCGCGGAAACAAATCAAATACCCACCGCATGGTGACTGAATTTCTTGCCGGAGCCGAAAAAGCCGGAGCCGATGTGGAAAACATTTTCCTGATTAAAAAGAAAATCAAATTTTGTCACGGATGCTTCGATTGCTGGACAAAAACCCCCGGAAAATGTATTTTTCATGACGACATGGATGAGCTTCTCGAAAAGTTTATCAAATCGGATGTGGTGGTCATTGCCACACCGTTGTACGTGGATAATGTGTCGGGCTTGATGAAAACATTTATGGATCGACTCATCCCTTTGGTTGATCCTCATTTTGAAAAAGATGATAAAGGGGAAACCCGCCATACGAAACGCTACGCAAAATATCCGAAAATCGTGGTGATTTCCAATTCCGGTTTTGGGGAACAAAGTCATTTTCAGGTGATTCAATTGTTGGTCAGACGTGTTGCACGCAACATGCACTCGGAGGTGATTGGTGAAATTTACCGTGGCGGTGGTGAAATACTTGGGGTAAAACACATGATGCTGAAACCCCTTGTTGCTCGTTATTACAAACTGCTTCGCAAAGCAGGAAAAGAGGTGGTGAATGAGGGGAAGATTTCCGGCGAAACCCGCTCCAAACTTGAGAAACCCATTATTCCGCTTGAGCAATATGCTGCGGGTGCTAATAAACGATGGGACAAGCTGGCATGATAATTTAATATTCAGTGGTTTGTTTTGCTAAAGGATGAGTACTTCCGGCTCCAGTTGTATGCCAAACTTATTGTAAATATCTTCGGCAATGGCATTTGACAATTCCAGAATTTCCAATCCGCTGGCATTCCCGAGGTTTACCAATACCAGGGCCTGTTTGTCGTGAACGGCTGCCTGTCCCATGCTTTTTCCTTTCCATCCGCTTTGGTCGATGAGCCATCCTGCAGCCAGCTTTACTTTGTTGCCTTTCAGTTCGTAAAAGGGAATGTCAGGATATTTCTCCTGAAGAGGTTGGAACACTTTTTTAGTAATTATTGGATTTTTGAAAAAAGTTTGCTGCGGCGAATATTTTTAACGGCTTCGCTCACGGCTTTCACTGAAATCTGATTGAAGGGTTTCTCCTGAAAGAATTTTCTTAATGGTGTATAATCAAGATGTAATTCCCCTTTTTTCTGAAGCCTATAGGTTACGTTCAATACCATCCATTTTCCTTTTTCGTCTCCTTTGAAAATGCTGTGCCGGTATCCAAAATCGCATTCAAGTTTGTTAAACTGACAGATTTTCCCGGTGATTAAATTGCACGCTTCCAAACTGACGAAAGCATCTTTCTGCTCCACTCCGTAAGCCCCGATATTCTGTACAGGGGCAGCACCCACTGTCCCCGGAATTAAGCTGAGGTTTTCTAATCCAAACCAATCTTTTTCGACGGTAAAGTCAACAAAATCGGACCAGTTCTCACCTCCACCCACCTGGATGAAGACCTCGTTACCGGTCTCTTTTGTTACTTTCATTCCTTTGATTTCGTTGTGCAAAATCCATCCGTCAAAATCCTTTGTAAACAGCAGGTTGCTACCTCCGCCTATCACGAGGTGTTGCCTTTCAGCCGGATGGCTGCTAAGGATCAGGTTTTTTAAGTCGTCATAGGTGGTGAAGGAAGCAAAATACCGGGTGCGGGCTTCCACACCGAAAGTGTTGAACTTTTTTAAGGAAATATTTTCTAAAAGATTGATCATAAAATTGTTCTTGTTGTGAAGTTTTGTATAAAACCTTTCAGGTCTTCTTCGACATGAAAGGTTATACAGGTTCGGCCTGAAAGGTCAAAAATTGAGCCCGGTATAATTTTCAGGACGAATGGCTTTTAATTCATTTTTAATTTCTTCGGAAATATCAAGCTGATTAATAAAATCATGGATGATTTGTTCATTCATTTTTTTATTTGTCCGTGTGAGAGCTTTCAGTGCTTCATACGGTTTGGGATAACCTTCACGCCGCAGGATATTCTGAATGGCTTCGGCAACTACGGCCCAATTGTCCTCCAAATCAGCAGCTAACTTGTCTTCGTTCAGGATGAGTTTAGACAGCCCTTTCTCCATGGATTGAACGGCAATGAGAATATGTGCCATTGGCACACCGATATTTCGTGTAACGGTGCTGTCGGTCAAATCGCGTTGTAATCGTGAAACGGGTAATTTACTGCTGAGGTGTTGCAAAATCGCATTGGCCATTCCCAGGTTCCCTTCTGCATTTTCAAAATCAATGGGGTTCACCTTATGCGGCATCGCCGAGGAACCCACTTCGCCGGCTTTTATTTTTTGTTTGAAATAATCCATGGAAATGTACAGCCAGAAATCGCGGCAGGCATCCAACAAAATGGTATTCAATCTTTTCAGATTATCGAAATAGGCGGCAAGGTTGTCGTAATGTTCGATTTGAGTGGTCGTTTTTTGCCTCTGTAATCCCAGGTGGTCATCCATAAATTTTATGGCAAAATCGACCCAATCAATTTGTGGATAGCTTACTACATGGGCATTTAAATTTCCTGTGGCGCCACCGAATTTCCCCGAAAAGGGAATGGTTTTTAAAAGCGCTAATTGATTTTCAAGTCGCTCCACAAAAACATAAATTTCTTTTCCGAGCCGGGTAGGGGATGCCGGCTGGCCGTGGGTACGTGCCAGCATGGGAACCTCTTTCCATTGAAAAGCCATGGCCTTCAATTTTTCTTTCAATTTCTCATAAGCCGGAAGAATCACGTTTTGGTGGGCCTCTTTTATAGCCAAAGGCATGGCCGTATTGTTGATGTCCTGCGAAGTCAGTCCGAAATGGATAAATTCCTTAAACTTCCCCATGCCGGCTTCATCCATTTTGGCTTTGATGAAATATTCTACGGCTTTTACATCGTGGTTGGTGGTTTTTTCAATGGTTTTAATGGCTTCGGCATCGGCTATGCTAAAATCATCTACCCATTTACGCATCAGATAAAATAAATCCCGTTCAAAGTTTTCCAATCCCGGCAGGGGAAGCTCACACAGGGCGATGAAATATTCAATTTCTACCTGCAGGCGGTATTTGAACAGGGCATATTCTGAAAAATAAGCAGAGAGGGCTTCCGTTTTGCCATGATAGCGGCCATCAACGGGCGAAACTGCGGTAAGCGGTGAGGATTTCATCGGTTTAAATTTTCTTCAAAAATAGAGAATTTTCCAGTCGGCTTTCATGGGGCTATTCAGGCAACACTTATTTTTCATA
>CBETNY010000184.1:0-4635 GCA_965537275.1 uncultured bacterium
TCCATCAGCTTATTCAGGTGAATGGCTTTTTGTACAAACAACAAACTGTTTTGCCAAACCACCGTGGGATCCATGGTGCCATGGATGAGCAACAAATGTCCCTTTAAATCCTGCACATGGTTTAAAAGGCTGGCTTTTCGATAGCCTTCGGGGTTTTCGCGAGGGGTATCCATATATCGCTCGCCATACATCACTTCGTAATATTTCCAGTCGATTACCGGGCCACCGGCAACGGCTACCTTGAAAACGCCCGGCTTTCGTGTCATCAGCGAAGTGGTCATAAATCCGCCATAGCTCCATCCGTCAACACCAATACGATTGGCATCCACATAAGGGAGGCTTTTCAGATAGTTTACCCCAATCATTTGATCACGGATTTCAAAATCACCAAGATGACGATGGATCACTTGTTCAAAATCGCGGCCACGGTTGGCTGAGCCGTGGTTGTCGAGGGTAAAAATCAGATAACCATTCGAAGCCAGGTAGTTCAGAAACAGGCCGGCACCTCCCAGCCACGAATCGGTAATTAACTGGGCATGAGGGCCTCCGTAAACATAAACAATGACCGGATATTTTTTTGTGCTGTCAAAATCGACGGGTTTAATCATCCGGCAGTACAAATCGCTGCCATCTTCCGATTTTAATTTAAAAATGGTCATTTTCCCCAAACGGTAATCTTTGAGGGGTTGAATGTCTTTTTGAATGGTACGCAGGGTTTTTCCATAGTTGTTTACCAGCTTGTAGGCCCGGCTTACCGCGGTGTTGCTATAAATATCGATGAGGTATTTGCCCGAATGACTCACAAGTGCGGTGTGGGTACCGTGGTCGGGAGTTAACCTGCGTATTTTCCCATTACGAAGGTCGACCGAATAGAGGTTTTGCTGCAAAGGGCTCTCTTTGGTCGCTTTAAAATAGACCTTATGTTTCATGAAAAATCCTTTAAAAGAAGTGACTTCCCATGGTCCCCCGGTGAGTTGTTTAAGCAACTTTCCTTCGGTATCATAAAGATACATATGGTTCCATCCGTCGCGACGGCTCATCCAAATAAACTGATTGGGGTGTCCGGGGTTGAAATAGAGTGGAAACAAGGGCTCCACATATTTTGCGTTTTGTTCCTCGAAAAGCGTTTTTATAAGCTGCCCGTTTTTTGCGTCATATTTGTTGAGCCACATATGGTTTTGCTCACGGTTCAACAGGGCGATGTAAATAAATTTTGATTCGGGGCCCCAGGTGACTGCCGTGAGGTATTGCTCGATGGTGTCACCGGTTTTCAGAAACACGGTTTTACCGGTCTCCGGATGATAAACACCGAGGGTTACATATTCGCTGGCGGTGCCTGCCATGGGATAGCGGGTGTATTTTACCTTGGCAATCCGTTGGTTAATATCTACCAACGGATATTCTCCCACACGTCTTTCGTCTTTACGGTAAAAGGCCAGTTGTTTGCCATCGGGCGACCAAAAGATACCATGGTCAATCCCGAATTCGTTTCTTGATACGATTTGGCCGTTTACAATGCCCTTGTTTTTATCGTGCGTAATTGCAGTAACGGTTCCATTTTTCGATAGGTAGAGGTTGTTCGAGAGGGTAAAGGCAAGGTCATCGTTTTTTGGATTGGCGAAAATATTTTCAGCTGAATCCGGAAGGTGATTGATTTTGGTTAAGGTGTGTTGTACAAAATCATACCGGTAATAGTCTCCTTTTGTTACGAAAAGCGCCCGGGTATTGTTTTTGAATTGGAAGCGGGGGAAATGCGAGCGTTTCTCTTTCCCGGCTTTTTGTAAGTCGCGATTGAAGGTTTCCAGGTTAAAAAGCAGTTGTTCTTTCCCGTTTGATGCGGCAACGGCGATCATTTTATTTTGCTTTGCCATGACGTATTGGTCGCTGTTTCCCAACCATTGAAGTTGTTGAACCCGTGCAGGAAAAACCTTGGGGTTCAGCCAGGAGGCATCGGCTGCCGTTAATGTTTTTGTCTGTGCATAAGCTGTAATCTGAACGCTGAAAAGAAGGGTCAGCGTCATAAAAATCCATTTTCTCATAATTAAAAATTGTAATTAAAATTTACCAATCTATTTCGTGAAGATGAAATTTTTTGGTCTGGTATTCGTGTATGGCGATGTTTCGCGATTTGACGGCTTTGCTGTAGGTGCTAAACCCGTTGGAAATGATGTTGGCCTGGTCGATATCGGGCCACAAAGGATAACGTTGTCTGATAATTTTATTAAAACGCCGTTCCATTTCGTACTGTACCTTTGGCTTTTTCACTTTACTCATAAACACGTGGTAATCTTTTTTGCCGTTCCCATTTAAATCGCAATAGCATGAGGCAAACACGTAATAGTAAATCTTTTTCGGTTTGGGAGGAACCTTCACGGAGTAGTTGAAGATTCCTTCTTCCATTTGTTCCGCTGATTTCCCTTTGTGCAGTCGGATGATTGAATCGTTCCGGTAAATCTTGGTATAAAACTGATATTGGGCTGATAAGCCGGAGATAATCACATCCAGATCGCCATCCAAATCATAATCGCCAAAATGGCCATCACTCATGTAAAGGCCTAACAAACCCGCATTAATATCCGTAAAAACGCCACCGCGGTCGTTCCGGAAAATTCGCGATACCGGTCCTGAGGCACTTTCGCCGGTGATTAGCAGGTCGAGGTCTCCGTCGTGGTCAAAATCACCCCAATCGACCGAACCGCTTCTCACATTTATCAAATTGGGAAACACAAGACTGAAAAAGCCGTTTTTTTCATTTCTGTAAAGACGAGTGGCATATTTTCCATTCTGCAATTCTCCACAGATGGCAAAATCCAAATCGCCGTCCAAATCGTAGTCACCCCATGAAATATCGCTCATGCTGAGGTTTGAAAAGTCGAGGGGTATTTTATTAAATGTTCCATGGTTGTTCATAAACAGTGCCGTAATCAGTTGTCCTGATGCCATGGTTCCGCTGATGACAACGTCCAAATCGCCGTCCTGGTCAATGTCGGCCCACTGGCCATCGCTAAAGTGTACTCCGGGGAAAGGGGTGTTCAGGCGTGAAAATCGATGATGACCCTCGTTACGATAAATCCGGGCTATGGGTCCCGACGCCGATTGGCCGGTAAGCAACAAATCCATATCGCCATCGCCATCGAAATCGCCCCATGCCACCGAGCCGTCTTTAAGACCCGGAATTCCGGTGTGTACGGGTGTAAACCGGGTGCTCCGGGTGCCCAGGTATAACCTGGCAATCGATTGTCCCTGCGGGTTCTGTCCAGTTAGAAACAGGTCTTTTATCCCATCCTTGTTTTCATCGGCCCAGTCGAATGCCCCGCGATACACCGGTGTGATGTTGGTGGGCACTTCGGTAAAACGGTCGTGGCGGTCGTTTCGGTAAAGTTTGGTGCTGATTTGATGATGCTTTTGCCTGAAAAATTCTCCGGTTACAAATACATCCAAATCGCCATCCTGATCATAATCAATCCAACTGCAAGCACTGCCACTTACTCCGGTGAGTCTGGCTTTAATGTCAACAAATGTTTGTGCACTACTTTGTAATCCAAACAAAATAGCGAGTGTGAACAGGACGGGTCGTAGCATGGTACAAATCGAATTGATTTAAAAATCAAAAATAAGGATTTTTCTTTTAGGTGTTACGTTTCCTCAATCTGTGGAATGTGGAAGTAAAAGCCGGACAGAAGTTTCCAAATTCAAACGCTGAAAATTTCGTTTGTAAATGCTCGTTTTTTTCTACCTTTGCAGGGCTTTTCCGTCAAGGTAGAATATTTTATAAATCATTTAAAAACAAAAGATTATGGCTTTCAACATTCGTAACAGAAATTTTTTGAAATTACTGGATTTTTCGCCTAAAGAGATAAAATTCATGCTTGATTTGGCTGCTGACTTAAAAAAGGCCAAATATAGCGGCACCGAACAGCCCAAATTGAAAGGAAAAAACATTGCTTTAATTTTTGAGAAAGCCTCTACCCGTACCCGTTGTGCTTTTGAAACGGCGGCTTACGATCAGGGGGCGAATGTGACTTATTTGGGGCCCACCGGTTCACAGATTGGTAAAAAAGAGTCGATGAAAGATACTGCCCGTGTATTGGGCCGTATGTACGATGGAATTGAGTATCGTGGTTTTGGACAGGATATTGTTGAAGAACTCGGAAAGTATGCCGGTGTTCCGGTTTGGAATGGTTTGACCAATGAATTTCATCCTACCCAAATATTGGCTGATTTTCTGACGATGATGGAACATTCGGACAAACCGCTTCATCAGGTTTCGTTTGCTTATTGTGGTGATGCACGAAATAACATGGGAAATTCGCTGATGGTTGGCGCAGCCAAAATGGGAATGGATTTCAGGGCGGTTGCTCCCAAAGCCATGTGGCCCGAAGAATCGCTGGTAAAAACGTGTCAGGAAATTGCCAAAGAAACCGGAGCCAGGATTACCTTGACCGAAAATGTGGACGAAGGGGTAAAAGGCGTCGATTTTCTTTATACCGATGTGTGGGTTTCCATGGGTGAACCTGATGAAGTGTGGGAAGAGCGGATTAAGTTGATGCTTCCCTACCAGGTGAATATGGATATGGTGAAGAAAACCGGAAACCCAAAAGTGAAATTCCTGCATTGTCTGCCGGCTTTTCACAA
>CBETNY010000185.1:0-4617 GCA_965537275.1 uncultured bacterium
GGTGTAAATGATTTGACGCTGCCCGGTGGTTTCTTGCCTTCGGCTTCCCAGTTTATGGTATTGGCATGTTCAAATCGGGATTGATTTGTGTAAAATGTGTAGGCCACGAGCATGAATTTTTTGACAAAAAATTATCTTTTTAGTGCGATGGTTACCGGTTTGTCTTCCGTGGATGGCCGGACTGATGAAAAGGGCAAAAACGGGTTGCAAAAAGATGGATGAAAACAACGTGAGAGGTTTCATTGTTCTGTTTTAATAGCGATATGCTCACCCATTTTAACCTGTGTTTCCAAATGGTTTTGGGTATTTTTCAGCAAATCGGAATCGATGGCGATGGCGCCCTGTTCAAAAAGTAAAAGTACCGTTGAACCGCCGAATTTGAAATATCCTTTTTCGGTACCTTTACGAATGGGGGAGGCCGGCGAGAATGTTTCCACCATACTTCCTACCATGGTGGCGCCCACTTCAGCCATCAGTACCGGCCCAAAATAACGGGTGGAGATGATGTCGTATTGCCGTTTGTTTTCACAAAAGATTTCAATTCGTTTTTTGATTGCCAACGGAGAAACGGAATAATAATCGCCCTCAATTTTCCTGGTTGCCGATACCTTTCCTCCCACAGGAAAATGATAACGATGGTAATCGGTAGGGCAGAGGCGGAGAATAATTAAGCTGCCGCCGCGGTAAAGGTTGGCAAGTGAATCGTTTTGTAAAAAATTTTTTACGTGAAAACGTGCTCCCTTCACTATAAAATCTTGGTTATCAATATTTGCATAGGCCAGCATTTTCCCGTCGCCGGGAGAGACCACCACCAACCGGTTGGTATCGATGGTTCGCGCACCGGGTTTCAATTTTCGTGTAAAAAAATCATTAAAAGAGTGATAATGCTGTTTTTGGTATTCGTTTAAATGGATATGATACTTTTTTACGAAGGGGTCAATTTTGCGGGTTGTCCATGGCATGTCCATCAAACGGCCGTAAATTTCGCTAACCGCTTTTCGTTTAACAAATGCCCATAGGCCCAGTTTGCCCACCGGATTGGTATAGAGCCAATATAAAGCGGTTCCGGCCATTACTTGTTCGGTTTTCACTTTCCCGTCTTGACGATCGATATAACGAATGGGTGGCGGAGTTTGAAAACAGGTGCTTAAACCGGTCACTATGAACGCAATCGTCAGCAGAAGCAAAATTTTGTATTGAATTTTCACGGCAGAATGAATTTTTTTCAAATGTAATTTATTTAGCTTTGCCGTGATTAGGGTCATCTTTAAATTCATTAGAAAAAAGAAACATGAAAGTGAGTGGGTTTACTTTTATCAGGAATGCGGTTTTGTATGATTATCCCGTGGTGGAGGCCATCCGGTCTATCCTGCCCTTGTGCCATGAGGTGGTTGTGGCGGTTGGAAAATCGGAAGATCAAACACTGGAACTGATTCAACAGATTGACCCACAGAAAATCAAAATCATCGAAACCCAATGGGACGAGAGCCTTCGGGAAGGGGGCCGTGTATTAGCTGTAGAAACCGATAAAGCTTTTGCTGCCATTTCGCCCGACAGCGATTGGGCATTTTACATTCAGGGTGATGAGGTGATTCACGAAAAGTATTTGCCTGTTATTCGGGAGGCTATGGAGCAAAACCTGAATAACCTGGAAATTGACGGCTTACTGTTTGATTATCTTCATTTTTACGGATCTTATGATTATGTGGGCGATTCATACAAATGGTATCCGCATGAAATAAGGATAATCAGAAATGATCCTTCTATCTATGCTTATCGCGATGCTCAGGGTTTCCGAAAGGGGAAAAACGAAAAACTCAAGGTAAAAGCCATTGATGCCTATGTGTATCATTACGGATGGGTCAAACCACCGGAAGCCATGCAGCGCAAACAGGAAGCTTTTCATAAACTATGGCATGATGATGCATGGGTTAACGAAAATATTGAGCATGTTGAACGTTTTGTTTATGAGAAACACATCCGTAGTTTAAAGCCCTTCGACGGAACCCATCCCCGGGTGATGTTGCCCCGGGTAGAGGCACAAAACTGGCATTTCGACTATGATTTATCCTTTAATCGAACTAGTTTGAAAGACCGGATGAAACGCTTTCTTAAAAAAACTGCCGGCATTGAGCTTATCCGAAAGAATTACAAACTTATAGACTGATGTTCAGGTATAAACCGGGCGTTCGTTTCATGGCATCCGCATAAATATTGATGGTATTGGTTTGATTGAGGGGAATGGTTTCAAAGTTTGAAAATTTGATGTTTTGGGTATTGAAAACATTCATGACGGATAAGCCGGCCTCTGCCTTTATTTTTTTGCTTAAAAAACGGTACGAAAGGGCTATGTCGACGCGATGATAGGGTTCATCGGCCTGTGTGCGCCCTTGTTGGGAGATGTTAGCCGGAAAACCGGAACCATAGACATAATCGGCCGATACAAAAACCGGATTGAAATTGAGAATCACTGCTGCTTTTAGTTCGTGGCGCTGATCCTGAGGAGCACGGCGGTATTGGCCGTCCGGAAAATAGTCGAATACCTCTTCTGTTTTTCCCAGCGAATAGGCCAGCCATGCCGAGCTGCCTTTGTACTGTTTTTTAATGGTGACATCCAAACCGTAACTTCTACCATAGCCATGGTAAATGCCGGGAGGAACAATCTTGCGATACCGCATATAACGGGCCAATCCATTAATTTTTTTGTAATAGGTTTGCACATTAATGATGAAGTTGTTTTGTGAGAAGTTTATCTCAAAAACATGATGAACCGATTGTAGAACGGGGATGTCGAGCTCATCGGAGACGGCCCAAACGTAGCGGTAGTTTCCTTCATCATCCAATACCGACGATTTGGCAATAAACTGGTGATAAATGCCCCAAGCCAGGTTGAATTTCCATTTTGGGGAAGGAGTAAAATGGAGTGACAGCCGGGGGTCGAAATAATATTTTTGAAGGTTAAATGCATATTGTGCCCTTGAACCTGCCTTTAGTTGCAATTGGTTTCCCAAATTGATTCGATCCTGGCCGTATACAACCAGTCTTTGGCTTTCCATTTCTATTTTGGATCGTACAAAGCCAAAAGTGTCTTCCCTGTTTCTACTCCGGTTCAGTTGCATGAGCAGGCCAAAATCCATCTGGTGTTGCCGTCCGAGCGGAACATGATGGTCTATTTTAGCGGTCAGTTCATCCAATTGGTTACGTGCATTGGTGGCCCGCCTGTTTTTAATGATTTGTCCGGTTTTTATTTTCTGAATATTTACCTCATCCGAATAAGTGTTGGTTAAATGCGAAAAACTCAGTGTAAGGAGGCTGCTGCCTCCCTTTTTCCAATTTTTACCGTAGAAAAAGGAACCGCCTGCCTGCTGGTTTTCTTCACCGGTTTCTTTTAAGAGCCGGTTTACAACAAGCGGTTGGTTAATGTTGTAAACAAAATGATCGGCACCGCCATAGAGACTGATAAAATAGGGGTTGTTTTTGGCGGTGGTTCCTGAAAATTTAAGGTTGAGATCATGAAAGTTATAGGTGGGAACCACATCAAGGTTGATGGTAGATACCTGGTTGGCTGTGTCGCGCCGACTTATACTGTATTGGGTTGGATTGTAAAGATTAAAGTAGGTTTGACGAAAGGCCGCCACCAGTGAAGCGCTTTTCCCCACCGGAACTTCCAGCAGTCCGTTCACGGTCATGTTGTTAACATTCAGCGAAAAAGAGGGGTGGTTGCGGTTACCGTCAATGCCGTTAATATCGATGATGCCGCCTACACGTCCCCCATAACTTGCATCATAGCCTCCTTTCATAATTCTTACTGTTTTGGCCATGTATGGATTAAAAGCACTGATGTTGTCGTTGAAATTTTTAAGTCCGTACACCGTGAAACCATCAAACATCACTTTGCTTTGTCCCTCGTAACTTCCCCAAATAATCATGTCGTTGGTTTGTTCGCCCGAAGCCAATATGCCTGCCTGCAACCGCAACAAATTAAATACCGAATTGTCACCAAAACCGGGGAGGTGTCTTGAGATTTGGCTGTTCAGGGTGACGAGTCCGGCTTGTTGTCCCAGCTGCGAATTAAAATCGATGAGATGCCCCGTGATTTTCACTTCCATTAATTTAATGGAGGAGGCTTTTAGGGGCAAACGCACCGCTGTGGTTTGGGTGAGTAAGGTGTCTAAAACATAGTATCCTAAATGAGATACACGGATATGCACCGGCAGGTCTTCGGGAGATAGGGGAATGGAAAAGTAACCGTTTTGATCCGAAACATAAGGATGCTCACCAATTAACAGGTGTGAGTAGGGAAGAGGCTCCAGCGAAGTGGGATCGAATATGGATCCTGTGAGAAGAACAGGCTGGTCGGGTTGGGTGCTTTTTGGTGCCCGGGGAAAGATAACAAAGACTTGATTTTCTTTTTCATAACCCAGCGGTAAACCATCGAGTAAGCCTTTTACCATCTCCTCCTTACTTTTGAAAGTGGTATCGACCGTAAGGGTGAATTGTGACAACAGTTGGTCGTCAAACGAAGTGAGTAATTGAAATTGACCACGCAATTGAATGAGCAAGTGGCTCAATGGGACATGACGGGCTTTCACAGGGTAGGTTTGTGCGTGAAGCCCG
>CBETNY010000186.1:0-4605 GCA_965537275.1 uncultured bacterium
TTTCCCTGCCAGGTATCGCGTTTTTCCATCTCTTTCTCAATTTTTACATTGATCTGATCGTTGCGGATTTTCCCCCATCCGGGGCCGGCAAGATATCTGGGAGGTACTTCCCCTGCAAAACGTTCAATGATAAAATCAGGATTCAGCCTTTCGGTGTATCGAATGACGAAGTCGATATATTCCTCCAATGAAAACAACTGATAATCCTGTGGGTTTTTTTGAAAGTCGATGGCCATTGCTGTTCCTGTGATGATTTGTAACTGATGGAATTTGATGGTATCCAGCGGAAGCTGTGAAATTACGTCAACCGAATCCATCATCATTTGCCGGCTTTCGCCCGGTAAGCCGAAAATCATGTGTGCTCCGGTGTGGATGCCCCGTGCAGCAGTGGCTTCAATGGCTTCTTTCGATTGTGCAAAACTATGTTGACGGTTGACACGATCCAAAATCTCATCATGCATACTTTCGATGCCGTATTCAACGATGATGTAATATTTTTCAGAAAGCTTTTGCAGATAATCCAGCTTTTTGTCATCCACACAGTCGGGGCGTGTGCCAATGACCAGGCCAATTACCCCTTCCTGTGCCAAAGCCTGTTCATACAAATCTTTTAAATGAGCCAGTGGGGCATAGGTGTTCGAATAAGCCTGAAAATAAACCAGATACTGACTTGCTCGCCGGTAACGGACTTTGTGAAATTCTATTCCTTCTTTTACCTGTTGTGCAACACTTTTCCGGGGATTGCAATAGGAGGGATTAAAAGCGTTGTTATTACAATAGGTGCAGCCTCCGCGTGCCAGTTTGCCGTCGCGGTTGGGACAGGTGAAGCCTGCATCTACCGTGATCTTTTGAACACGTTGCCCGAATTGCTTTTTAAAATAATCGGAGTAGGAATTAAAGCGGCGCTTGCCTTCAAACGAGTGGTTCATGGCGCAAAAATAGGGAAATAAAAAAAGCGGAAGATATCTCCCGCTTTTTTGAATCTGATGTTTAATTATGAGGTTGTTGCTCTTTCAAGAAGCCTTAAAATCGAAAAGATAAAAAGCGCAGAAAGTAAGGTTAGTCCAACCAGCAGTCCGAAGAACTGCCAGAGTTCCCATTTGTCCCAAAACGGGCCAATCAGTCCGGCTGCCAGGTTGCCGATGGCGGTTGCTCCCAGCCATCCTCCTTGAGCTAATCCTTTGTATTGTGGCGGAGCCACTTTCGATACAAATGAAATTCCGATGGGGCTGAGGAAAAGCTCGGCAATGGTGAGCGTAAAATAGGTTCCAATCAACCAGAAAGGTGAGCGTAAAGTATCGGAAACACCTCCCTGTTGTGCCAAATCGTGCGGACTCATCAGTCCTTTAGAGGCAATCATCATTAAACTGAATCCCACGGCTGTGATAATCATCCCAATACCGATTTTTTTTGGTGAAGAGGGTTCTTTATCGCGCTTACGCAGATAACCAAAATATCCTACAATTACCGGGGTTAAAAACACAATAAAAATGGGGTTGAACTGCTGAAAAGTTTCAGGTGAAATGGGATTCCCCTCGGGTTGAAGCTGACCGATAGCGTAATATCCTATTACCATTGATGCAAAAGCAATTACCGCTCCCGATAGCCTCACTTTGGATGAGTTTCCTTTGCCCACTGCCATCACAATTCCCAAAATAGCCAGTAAGATGGGGAGAAAAGTGGATAAGTTAAATACAATGGCTGTGGCTTTGTTTACGGCGCCTACTGTATAGTCGCGTGCAAAAATCGTCAGCGTAAATCCGTTTTGATGGAACGCCATCCAAAAGAAAATTACTACCAAAAATACCAAACCCAGCGCCATGAGGCGGTCTTTGGTTTGTTTGGGTGTGAGTTCGATAACTTTTTCTGTTTGTTGTGCTTTCTTTTGTTTGTGGGTGATGTCGGCATGTTTGTAATATTTCCGGAAACCGATAAAGATAGCGAGAGAGAATATCATGCTAACGCCTGCCACAGCAAAACCGGAATTGTAAGCTTTGCTTAAAGCATCAATATAATGATGGGAGAAATCGGCCAGATTGGTAAAGGCACTTCCCATTTGGGCATGGGCAAATTTGCTTAACTCGGAAGTGTTTTCCAGCGTACCATTCAAATAACCGTGTGCCAGCGAAGGGATGGCTTTGTCATAGTCAAGGCCCTGCAATCCCAATACCCATTTACGCATGGCTTTGGCAGCACTTGGGGCAAAGAACGCCCCGATATTGATTCCCATGTAAAAGATATTGAAAGCCGAGTCGCGCAATTTGCTGTATTTGGCTTCGTCGTAAAGGTTACCCACCAATGCCTGGAGGTTTCCTTTGAAAAGTCCGGTTCCCAGTGAGATAACTGCCAGGGCGCCATAAATAAACCACTGGCCGGTTCCGGGAACGGCAAGCATCAGGTATCCGGCAAACATCACCAGGGTTCCCAGAATGATGGTTTTCCCATATCCTAAAACGTTGTCGGCAATATAGCCGCCCAACAATGGCAGAAAATAAATCCCGAAGAGGAATCCGCCATAAACGTGTCCGGCTTCAGTAGCCGACCATCCGAATTTCGACTGGAGGTATAAAACAAAGATGGCCAACATGGTGTAGTAGCCGAAACGTTCCCCCATATTGGCAAAAAATGCCACATATAATCCTTTTGGGTGTCCTTTAAACATACAATTGATTTTTGGTTAACATTTGTGAAATGAAAAAACAAAAATAATTAAAAATTAATGCGGGAAGTGATTGTGGAAATAGAAGTTATTAGGATATTGTGAAGAAATAACCTAATCATTCCCGCTTATTTCGTAATCTAAGGGTGAAAGGAAGAAGCAGGAAGTTGGTAGATTAGGTCGAAAATAAATTTTGGGATGATGTATTGGGATTTGTTGTTTCGACTATTTTTAGGCAACTGTAATATTTTATTTGTCATTTCGTCATAACTTTTGAATGGACATCGAAGAATTTAAAATACGGCTGTTGCCACTAAAAAATAAGTTTTACCGTCTGGCGATGCGTTTGCTTTATAATCGTGAGGAGGCGGAGGATGTGGTTCAGGAAGTGTTCTTAAAAGTTTGGAAAATGCGTGACGATTTGGAAAAGTACCGGAGTGTGGAGGCGCTGATGATGACCATGACACGGAACATGTGTCTGGATAAACTTAAAATGAAAAAAAATAAAGCGATGAGCCTGCAACCCGAGCTGAATGTACTGCCTCAGGAGAATCCGCATGAGCAAAGTGAACAGCGCGATTTGGTTGACAAAGTGATGCGCATGATGGATCAGTTACCCCGGCAACAGCGTACCATTATTCAGCTTCGCGATGTGGAAGCTTACTCCTTTGAAGAGATGGCCGAGATAACAGGATATGATAAGAACTATCTGCGGGTGAACTTGTCACGGGCCAGAAAGAAAATAAGAGAAAGCATAGAAAAATTACAGCAAAATGAATTACAACAACGTCAAACAAATGCTTGACCGGTTTTATGCCGGAGAGACTTCACCGGAGGAAGAAAGCCAACTTAAGCGCTTTTTCGCCTCGGATGATGTGCCGGAGTCGCTTCGTGCCGACCGGATAATGTTTCAATCGTTGCAGGCAGCATCGAGGGAGCAATCACTTGGCACAGCTTTCGATGAGAAGGTACTTACTCAAATCGAACAAAAACCGGTACGGAAAAAGATTGTTCGATGGAGTTATGCCGTTGCCGGGTTGGCAGCCACTGTGCTCATCCTCATCAGTTTATGGCTGGGGGGCTTTCTGACACCGCAGCCCTATGGAACCATTGATAATCCTCAGCTGGCCTTTGCACAAACCCGGGCGGCGTTGCAAAAGGTGTCGAAAAATCTGAACAAAGGACTTAAACCCATTGAAAAAGCGGCAGCCGATTTTAACAAACCTTTGAATAAAGTAGCAGCCATCAATAAAATGAATCAACCGTTGAAAGATTTACAGCGTCTTCGCGAAATGGAAAAAGCACGTGAGCTGATGCAGTCGATCAACAGCGTGTATATCAACCTACAACCAAATCAAAAAAAACAATAAAATCGAAAAATCATGAAAAAAGTAAGCATCACATTGTTTGTACTTCTAATGGCGGCCATGCCCCTGTTTACAAACGCACAAACCGCCATTGACGGATTATACAGTAAATATGCAGGTAAAGAGGGTTTTACCAGTATCAATATTTCACCTCAAATGTTTCAAATGCTGTCGGGGTTTAATATGAAAGACAGTTCAAAAGAGGCGTTACAGGCGCAGGAGGCCATTAAACAATTGAAAGGGTTGAAAATGCTGGTTTATGAACCCAAAGATTCAACCAAAGCATTTGACTTTTATAACGAAATAAAAAACACGGTCCCCATGAAAGCCTATAGCGAGCTGATGACCGTGGATGGTGAGGATGGAAAGGTGAAGTTTTTGGCCAGTCAGGACAGCAATGGTAAAATAAAAGAGTTGCTGATGATCATCAGCGGGTCGGACGAAACGTTGATTATGAGTCTGACCGGCCTCATTGATATGCAAACCATCAGCGAAATTTCCAAATCAATCAATGTGCAGGGAATGAATAACCTGCAAAAACTAAAGGAACATCATGAAAAGAAATAGCCTTGTTAAAAG
>CBETNY010000187.1:0-4578 GCA_965537275.1 uncultured bacterium
TTCCCTATCTTTTGGGACAGGGCGCTCTTGCCCAATCGAAACGCTATTTTTCTTCCTACGCTAAAATTTTTATGCTTGTCGATGAAAATAGCCTGCAGCATTGCCTGCCCGTTTTTAAGAAAAACCTGCCCGACATTCCCATTCACGGGCTGGTCACCATAGAAAGTGGAGAAATCAATAAAAATATTGATACTACGGGATCCATCTGGGCCCGGCTTACTGCCATGCACGCCGATCGCGATGCTTTACTGATTAATTTGGGTGGAGGAGTCATTACCGATATGGGAGGCTTCGCTGCAGCTACCTACAAACGGGGAATTGATTTCATCAACATCCCCACCACCCTGCTGGGACAAGTTGATGCAGCCATCGGAGGAAAAACAGGCATTGATTTCCAGGAATATAAAAATCAAGTGGGACTATTTACCGACCCTAAACTCGTGGTTATTGACCCGGTTTTTCTCAATACTTTGGAAGATATTCACTGGAAATCGGGCTTTTCAGAAGTTTTAAAATATGCCCTTATCATGGATGTGGAACTGTGGAAAATCATTGATCAACGCCACTACCACCATCTGAAAAACGATTGGAACACGATTATAACCAAAGCGGCCCGTGATAAAATAGCCATCGTAAAAAACGATCGCAACGAAAATGGCATCCGGAAAATTTTAAATTTCGGTCATACGGTAGGTCATGCGTTGGAAACTTTCTTTTTGAAAACCGACCATCCCATCACCCATGGCGAAGCTGTGGCTGCCGGCATGATTTGCGAAACCTGGCTCTCCTCACAAATCCCCGAACTCAATTGTCAAAACAGCCAAGCCATTTACGACGAAATCGACCGTAATTTTCATCGACTTGTTTTTCAACCGGACGATTTTGATGAGATTATGCAGTTAATGAAACAAGACAAAAAAGCAAGAAAAGGACTTCTCAAATTTAGTCTTTTACAAAAATTGGGAAAAGCCATTCATGATATTCAGGTAAGCGATGATCTTGTGCTTCAAAGCCTCGAATTTTATTTAAACACCAAACACACGTAAAATTAAAATGAAGAAAATAGATATTCGAAAAAAAGAAGGCATCCTCCAAACACAAATCACCCTTCCTGCTTCAAAAAGTATCAGCAACCGTCTGCTCATGATGCGATCAATGGAAAGTGCCAAGCTGCATTTCGACAACCTCTCCGAAGCGGAAGATACCTATATGATGCGGCTCTATTTGAGTTTTATCAACACATGTGCCGAATCGGTCATTCCTTTAAACCTTGACGCCCACAATGCCGGGACCGTCTTCCGGTTTTTAACAGCCTACCTGTCACAAAAAGCAGGGAAATACCTGTTAACCGGATTTGAACGAATGAAACAACGACCGGTGGGCAAGTTGGTGGATGCTTTGCGCACGCTGGGAGCCAACATCCGGTACACCGAAAAAGAAAATTACCCTCCCCTGCTTATTGAAGGGGCACGACTGGTGAGCAAAGATATTGAAATAGATGCCGGATCAAGTTCGCAGTATATATCGGCCCTTATGTTGATTGCTCCCCACCTGCCTCAAGGCCTTCGCATTTTGCTCAAAGGCAATATTGTTTCAAAATCATACATCAATATGACCGCTGAACTCATGCGAAATTTCGGAATAGCGGTGCATATGGATGATGAAATTATCGAAGTAAAACCGGGTGCTTATTCCATAAAACCTTTCCGTGTTGAATCGGACTGGAGTTCAGCCTCTTTTTGGTATCAGATGGTCGCTTTTTTACCCCAGGCAGAAGTACTACTACCCGGATTGCAGAAAAACAGTCTGCAAGGCGACCGCTTTTTGGCTGAAGTTTTTGCAACGCTGGGTGTAAAAACCGAATTCCTGGATAACAGTATTTTTATAAGTCATCACGGAAAACCGGAGCAGCAAATTGATTTCGACTTTACCGATGCCCCTGATATTGTTCCCTCGGTCATGACAACCTGTGCCGCACTGGGGGTAAAAGCAAAATTTAGAGGAATTGAACATCTGCGTATTAAAGAGTCGGACCGTATTGCCACCATGCAACAAGAGTTGGGAAAAATAGGCACCCAAATCACCCGTGAAAAGGATGGCTATCTGCTTATTCCGGGCAAAACTCAAACTTCATTATCCTTTGACAGCCATGGCGATCATCGCCTGGCCATGTGCCTTGCCCCGCTGGCCCTGAAATTTGATAAAGTAGAAATCCTTCATCCCGAAGTGGTGAATAAATCGTATCCCAACTACTGGAACGACCTGGAAAAATCAGGGATTTTTGATTTGGAAACCACTGAAATTGAAGAAACTAAAAACGAAATTGAATGAAAATTACCGATGTAGATATTTTTATCCCCTGTTTTATCGATCAGATATATCCCCAAACAGGTTTTAACATGGTGAAGCTTTTGGAACGATCCGGACTGAAAGTTCATTATAATCCAAACCAAACCTGTTGCGGACAAATGGCTTTTAACAGCGGCTTTTGGGATGAAGCAAAAAAATTAGGGGTGAAATTTATGGAGGATTTTCCCAACGACCGGCCCATCGTAGGCCCTTCGGCCAGTTGTTTGGGCTATGTGAAAAACTCCTATCAGGAACTTTTTCACAATACTGCCTATCATCTTGAATACAAACGCCTTCAAAAAAACATCTACGAAATTACCGATTTCCTGGTCAATGTGTTGCACAAAACCGATTTTGGTTCAGTATTCCAACATAAAATTACTTATCACGATTCGTGTGCCGCTTTACGCGAATATGGCTTGACCGACGAACCCCGCACCCTATTGAAAAACGTAAAAGGCCTCGAACTGATTGAGATGAAAGATACCCATGTTTGCTGTGGGTTTGGAGGTACTTTTTCGGTGAAAATGGAACCCATTTCTACGGCCATGGCCGAGCAAAAGGTACAAAACGCTTTGGAAACCGGAGCCGAATACATCGTTTCAACCGATTCGTCCTGCCTGATGCATCAATATGGTTATATCAAAAAACACAAACTCCCCATCAAAGTAGCCCACATCGTGGATGTGCTGGCTTCGGGACTTGACTAAACATGAAAGCGATGGATTTAAAAATCAAAGATCAATATTTTTTGGTTGGAGGTGCCGGAAGTGGTTTTGGGAAAGCGGTAGCCCAAGCGTTAGCCGAAGAAGGCGCCCACGTTCTGGCGGTGAGTCGTACGCAGAGCAAATTGGATGAACTGAAAGCTTCCCAACCGCAACATATTGACACCCTGACTGCCGATTTAACTCTGGATGCTTCCCATCAACTTATTCTGGATTATTTTAAAGACAAAACCATTGCCGGCGCCTTTATCAATGCAGGCGGACCACCTGCCGGCGGTTTTTTCGACGCCGAAATGACCGACTGGGATGAGGCATGGAAAAATGTGGTGCGTTGGAAAATTTCCTTAACAAAAAAACTACTGCCGCTGTTTCAAGCCAACCAATATGGAAGGATCTTGTATTTGGAAAGTGTTTCCGTAAAACAGGCAATTCCTAACCTCATCTTAAGTAATGCCTTGCGTCCGGTCATCGTAGGAATGGTAAAAACATTGGCACAGGAAGTGGCCCACCAGGGAATCACACTCAACATCATGGCTCCCGGCTACCACAGTACGGCTGCCATGGAAAGGCTTTTTGCCAAAAAAAGTGAAATGGAGGGAATCTCCATTGAAAAAGCCCGCAACCTTTTTGAACAGGAAATTCCTATTGGCTCCATGGGCAAACCCGAAGAACTGGCCAGCCTGGCCCTTTGGTATATGTCACCCTTATCGCGCTTTGTCACCGGTCAAATTATCGATCATTCCGGTGGAATGGTCAAGGCCATGGTTTAATATTTATCGTTACAATAGCAACATGACGGTGGTGCCGGCTATTGCTCAATCCAACGTATAATTTTCTTGTCGTCGGGTTTTACCCACGGATTGATCACACGCGCAAGGGTTCCATCCGGATTAATCAGGTATTTCTGAAAATTCCATTTTACCACCGAATTTTCTTTTCCGTTAAGCGCTTTGGTGGTCAACCATTTATAAAGAGGAGCCATATCGTCGCCTTTCACTGATATTTTGGCCATCATGGGAAAGTTAACGCCATAGGTAAGGGTGCAAAATTTCTTGATTTCAGCATTACTACCGGGTTCCTGTTTTTTAAAATTGTTGGCCGGAAAACCTAAAATAACAAAACCTTTGTCTTTATACTTGGCATAAAGCGCTTCAAGTTGCTCATATTGAGGCGTAAAACCGCATTTGGATGCCACATTGACAATCATTATTTTTTTTCCTTTAAATTGACTGAGTGAAATTTCATTGCCATCAATGTCTTTTACTTTGAACGAATAGATATTTTCTTGAGCCATGGCGGCAGTCGCCAGGAACAACAGCATTACATAAATTCCAATTTTTTTCATAATATTTTTTATTGTTTGAATGGGTCAAAGATAGTTATTTAAAATGATTTTAAGTAAGGATTGCTGATTTTATTCAGGCAGTACACCACGGAACCTGTAAACGTTACATACGTCCACCATCCGTAGGATTGATATATTTTTAGCCCAAATATTGAAAAG
>CBETNY010000188.1:0-4576 GCA_965537275.1 uncultured bacterium
AGTGGCGTGATTCGTAAAAATACACAGCTTGCCGCCCTGGCACTGGTGGTGGCTTTTTTGTACGGGTCGATGATATGGGGTGCCATTCCCGACTTTTTCCCAAAAGAGCATATTTCGTGGGAGTCACATCTTGGCGGTCTCCTTTCCGGATTGGTCATGGCTTTTTACTACCGTCATGCGGGTCCGCAACGTAAAAAATATTCATGGGAAGAAGAGGAGGAGCTTGAGGAAGCGGATGATGCTTATTGGAAAAAACCGGATACTACATGGAATCATTGATTCCCGTAAATTAAACCTGGGTAGGATACTATTTCCGCCGTGAATGGCTTATTTGACTCGCATCACCTTTTCGACCCCTTTTAGTTGCCCCAGGCGGTGAATGAGTTGGGTAAGGTGCTCGTTGTTGCGAATCATGATGACCAGTTTCCCTTCAAACTTTTTCCCTTTGGTTTGAAAACTGACCGACCGCATATTGACGCGCAGGTCGCTGGCTACCAATCTGGTAATGGATTCGACCATCCCGAGTTTATCCTGGCCGCTAATTTTAAGGTTAACCTGATAAAAGGGCTTTTCGCCTGAGCTAAGCCATTTTACATCAATGATGCGATAGGGATACCGTTCGCGCAACCGGCGGGCATTGGGACAATTTTGGCGGTGAATTGATATCCCGCCAAGGGTGGTGATAAATCCAAACACGCGGTCGCCCGGAATGGGATTACAACATTTGGCGAATCGATAGTCCACATTTTTCACGTTGTCACCGATATACAAAATGTCTTCATCCTGATCGCCGGTGGGCTCTTTTTCTTTTCTTTCCTCTTCCGCCTCCTCAACCGGCTCGTTCCGGCTCTCTTCACTGGTTCCCACATAATCTTCCAGTACCTTTTTAATGAGCGATAAATCGAGTTTGTCGGTGGCTATCAGGTAATACAAATCAATGGCGGAGTCGGTTTTAAAATATTTAACCAAGACGTTAATCAGGTCGTCCGGACTTTTTAACTTCCAGTTTTTTATTTTTCTCAGCAACAGGGTTTTGCCTACTTCAGCTTCTTTGTATTTTTCTTCTTTTAGTTGACGCTTGATGTGGTTACGAGCTTTGGTAGTGGAAACAACAGCCAGCCAATCGGGCTTGGGTTTTTGCTGGTTGGATGTTTGAATATCAACGCGGTCACCATTTTTGAGCACATAACGAATGGGAACCAACTTATTGTTTACCCGCGCACCATTGCATTTGGCCCCCACATTGGTATGAATATCGTAGGCAAAATCGAGCACCGTGGCTCCGATGGGCAAACGGCGTAAATCGCCCTTGGGTGTAAATACAAAAATATGTTCCTGGTTCTTTACTGGACGGTAGGCATATTCCGAGCCGATGGCTTCGGGATGTTCCAGTACATCGCGGATTTGTACCAGCCAGTCGTCCACCTCTTTCGATTTCATCAATCCTTTGTACTGCCAATGGGCTGCCTGTCCTTTTTCGGCCACTTCATCCATGCGTGTGGTTCTGATTTGAACCTCCACCCACCGGTTGTTTTGTCCCATTACGGTGGTATGCAGCGATTCGTAGCCCGATGCTTTAGGAGTGGTAACCCAGTCGCGTAAGCGTTTCGGATTGGGTTGATAAATATTGGTGACAATGGAATAGACGCGCCAGCAATCCTCTTTTTCGCGCTTTGGCGATCGGCTATTGATAATGATACGTACGGCAAATAAATCGTAAACTTGTTCAAAATCGACATTTTGACGTTTCATCTTTGCCCAAATGGAAGGGACTGACTTGGTGCGCCATTTCACTTCGAAATCGAAACCTGCCGCCAGTAATTCGCGTTCGATGGGTTTGATAAACTCTTCGATATATACCTCTCGCTTGCTTTTGGTGGCCTGTATTTTTTCGGAAATGGCCTTGAAAATATCGGGATACTCATAGCGCATGAGATCCTCTTCCATTTCACTTTTGATGTTATACAAACCCAGGCGGTGAGCAATGGGGATATAGATATATTTTATCTCATTAAAAAATTTGTCTTTTTGTTCGTCGGTAAGCAAGTCCGGGTGGCGAACGTCGTTGAGCCGGTGCGCCATTCTGATGAGAATCACCCGGATATCGTCCACAAACGACAAAAACATATTCCTAAAAGCCTCACTTTGAAAGGATACCCGTTCGGTTTGTATGGCTGAGATTTTTTTAAAACCGTTGATGATTTCCAAAACAGAATCACCAAAAGTAGTTTGAATTTCAGCGGCGACGGATGGGTCATCGGTATCAAAGCTATGCAGCAACACACACACGGCTGAGGTAGGCCCGAGGTTAATTTCTTTCATGGCCGTTAATGCCACATTGATGTGGTGAAGAATAAGGGGGGTGCCATCTTGCAAAAGGCGGCCCTCGTATTCTTTGGAAGCCATTTCATAAGCTTTTCTGATTTGAAGATGTTCTTCTTCGTTTCCCCTGGAATCAGTAACTTCAAAAAGTTCGCTTACTTTTTTGGCGATTAATTCACTGATTTTCTCCATCGATTCATATTTGTCCACAAAATTAACCCGTCCGGTCTTTTAAAGCAGTTTAAAATATCTTAAAAATGCTGTTCAGGCTGTCGGATGTCAATTAATCTCTACCCTTTGTCGTTTTCAGCAACCCCCGGGTCTTCGGCAATGGATTCTCTCATTTTTGTATCGGCAATAATATTTTTATAGCGTTGATAATCCATGATACCCAGATTTCCACTTCTGAACGATTCGGCAATGGCTTTGGGAATTTCTGCTTCGGCCTGAATAACGTTGGCACGGGCTTCCTGTGCCTTGGCTTTCATCTCTTGTTCGCTGGCAACAGCCATGGCACGGCGCTCTTCGGCTTTGGCCTGGGCAATGTTTTTATCAGCATTGGCTTGATCCATTTGTAAAACGGCCCCAATATTCTTACCAATGTCGATGTCGGCAATATCAATCGAGAGGATTTCAAAGGCCGTTCCCGAGTCCAATCCTTTGTCGAGAACCACACGTGAGATACTGTCCGGATTTTCCAAAACAGCTTTATGTGAAAGAGCTGAACCAATGGAAGAAACAATGCCTTCGCCAACACGGGCCAGCACCGTCTCTTCGCCGGCACCCCCCACCAATTGCTGAATGTTGGCACGAACCGTTACCCGCGCGGTGGCAATCAGCTGAATACCATCTTTGGCTACGGCAGTTACTCTTTTGGTGTCGATTACTTTAGGATTGACCGACATTTGAACCGCTTCCAACACATCGCGTCCGGCCAGGTCGATAGCCGTGGCGGTCTTGAAATTCAGATTCATATTGGCTTTGTCGGCAGAAATCAAAGCATTCACAACCTGCTGTACCCTCCCGCCGGCCAGGTAGTGGGCTTCCAAATCGTCCCGTTTAAGATGAATACCGGCTTTTGTGGCGGTAATTAAACTCCGTACAATGATTTGTGGCGGGACTTTCCGCCAGCGCATCAAAACTAATTGGATGAGTGATATGCGTACACCGGATACAAAAGCGGTGAACCATAAGCCTACCGGAACAAAGTATAAGAGTACCCAAAGTAAAAACAGGGCGCCAATGCCCGTAGCCAGAATTAAATAAATATTGTTCATTTTTGTTGTGTTAAGGGTTTGATATAAATTTTATTACCTTCAATTTTTCTTATTTCGACATCCGTATCCGGATTGATGTAAGCTGTGCCGGCATCCACTTCCACTTCGCTAGAGCCAAATTGTGCTTTCCCGATGGGTGCACAGCGGGTGAGGCTTTTACCCGTGTCTCCGGCGTGCAAGTCAATGCCGTCCATGCTACGCACCTGACCGGTGATGGCTGTATCGAGTTGCGCTTTTTTCCATGTTTTCGATCGAAAGACGACAATCAGTGTGATGATATTCAATATCAGGGTAATGACCAGCGTAAGGTTGCCGGCTGCCATGCCTTCGCGTGCATAGGCCAGCCATATGCCTCCCACAAGCATGAGAAAACCTACAACACCGGCGAAACCTGCCCCCGGAATGACCAGAATTTCAACAACCAGTAAAAGGATGCCGATGAAAATTAAAATGCCAATGACTGACCACATAACTTATTGAATTTCTACGATTAATTTCTTCATTGATAATCCTTCACGACATCGATTCAGCTCCTCTAAATTACCTTTTTTTACCACGCACTTTCCTTTGTAATGGGCAATCATGGTACAAGTTTCGGCCTGATATTCGTCGTGGCCGCATACTTGCATTAAACTTTCAATCACATAATCGAAGGTGTTGAAATCATCATTAAACAACACCAGTTTGCGCAACGAAATGCTCGTTTCCTGAAAATCAGATACCGGTTTGTTTTTTTCCTTTGTGCTCATGTTTTGACGTCGAATGATGCTCAACAAATATAACCAAAATTGCTTAAACCCCTAGTTTCTGCCACAGGTTTCTTTTGTAAAGGGTTAAGATTTTGATAATAAATTAGATAGATAAATAGAATTGAGGCATTCAATTAGGTACTTGTTTTATTCATCTGATAAGTCATGGGATTTGTTATTATCAGTCTTATAAGGTTGTATCTAACTAAGATCAAACTATAAATACCT
>CBETNY010000189.1:0-4568 GCA_965537275.1 uncultured bacterium
TCCAGGTATTCTTATTCGTTTTCATCACCCCTTTATTTTCAACCTTAACCCATCACATACCAGACAGTGTTTTTTACCATCCATCATGGCCATTTGATGTTTTCATCCTTTTTCAACATAAGACACATAATAAAGAGTCAAAACCTTTTTCCAAATGTAAACCATTTTTTAAGAAAACCGGTGATTTTAGGTGGGATGAATTTTATGAGAATTGTTTTTTTGGCGAAACAAATGAAAAACACCTGTTTGCGGCTGGTTAGTTTTTATTAATTTTGCCAACCAAAAATTACAAGACATGTTCGAAGGATTAAGCGATAGGTTAGATAAATCATTTAAAATATTAAAAGGCCAGGGCCGCATCACAGAAATCAATGTGGCCGAATCGATTAAGGAAATCAGAAAAGCTTTGATTGAGGCTGACGTCAGTTATAAAATTGCCAAGCAATTCACTTCCGACGTCAAAGAAAAAGCCCTGGGGATGAACGTGCTCACGGCCGTAAAGCCGGGAGAACTGATGGTGAAGATCGTACACGACGAATTGGCCAGGCTGATGGGTGGCGAACAGGTGGACATCAATGTAAAAGGGAGCCCTGCCGTTATCTTAATTGCCGGTTTACAAGGTTCGGGTAAAACCACTTTTTCGGCTAAGCTGGCCAATTATCTGAAAAGTAAAAAAGGGCGACAAGTGTTACTGGTGGCCGGTGATGTGTATCGACCTGCAGCCATCGAACAGTTAAAAGTACTGAGTGAGCAAGTCGGAGTGGAAGTCTATACCGAAGAGGGAAATAAAAATCCGGTTCAGATTGCCAAAAACGCCATAAAACACGCCAAAGAGCGAGGTAAAAACATCGTAATAATTGATACGGCAGGTCGTTTGGCGGTGGATGAGGAGATGATGAATGAAATTTCCGCCATCAAAAAAGCGGTAAATCCGCAAGAGACACTTTTTGTGGTGGATGCCATGACCGGGCAGGATGCCGTGAGCACCGCCAAGGCTTTTAACGATCGTCTTGATTTTGATGGCGTGGTGCTCACCAAACTCGACGGTGACACCCGGGGTGGAGCGGCATTAACCATTCGTTCGGTGGTACAAAAGCCCATTAAGTTTGTGGGGATTGGTGAAAAGATGGATGCCCTCGACCTTTTTCATCCCACCCGTATGGCCGACAGGATTCTGGGCATGGGTGACATTGTTACCTTGGTCGAAAAGGCCCAGGAACAATTCGATGAAGTAGAGGCCCGTAAGCTGCAAAAGAAAATTGCCAAAAATCAATTCAATTTCGATGATTTCCTCAAACAAATCCAACAAATTAAAAAAATGGGGAATGTGAAAGATTTGATGGCAATGATTCCGGGGATGGGAAAAGCCATGAAAGACCTCGACGTGGACGATGATGCTTTTAAAGGCATTGAGGCGATTATTCACTCCATGACTCCGCAAGAGCGCGAAAATCCAAAAATTTTAAGTGGCTCACGAAGAAAACGGATTGCTGCCGGAAGTGGCACTTCCATTCAAGAGGTGAACCGCCTGATTAAACAATTTGGCGAAACCAGTAAAATGATGAAAATGATGACCACCGGAAAAGGAAAAAATATGATGCGGATGATGGGCAACGGAAGAAGGTAATCCTTCAGAATCTTTTTTCGGTTGAATCGAATCACACAAACAACATAAAATCATGGCAAAAAAGAAAGAACCCATCCTGATTGATGGAAAACTGGTGGCTGCAAAAATTAAAGAAGAAATTAAAAAGGAAGTGGCCGAAATGATCGACCACGGAGAAGACGGCCCCCATTTGGCAGCAGTTTTGGTAGGCGACGACCCGGCCAGCGAAACCTATGTATCCAGCAAAGAAAAAGCGGCCCATTCGGTGGGGATGATTTCATCTACCTATCGCTATCCGGCCGATATTTCCGAAAAAGACCTCCTTGAAGTGATTGATTACCTTAATGCGGACGACGAAATAGATGGTTTCATCGTACAACTTCCGTTACCTGCTCATATCGATGAAAACAAGGTAATTAACCGCATCAGCCCTGCAAAAGATGTGGATGGCTTTACCCCCGTCAATGTGGGAAACATGGTTTTGGGAAAACCGGCATTTTTATCAGCCACCCCTTATGGCATCACCGAATTGCTAAAACATTACAAAATTAAAACGGAGGGAAAACATGTGGTGGTGTTGGGACGCTCTAACATTGTCGGGCGCCCCATGAGCATTTTGCTTTCGCAGAAATCCGATTTAGGCAATGCTACCGTAACGGTTTGTCACAGTAAAACAGAAAATTTGGCCGATATCACACGGTCGGCAGACATCTTAATTTGTGCCATTGGCCAACCGCAGTTTGTGAAAGGTGAGATGGTAAAAGAAGGAGCCGTGGTGATTGATGTGGGCATCCATCGTTTGGGAGACGATACAGCCAAAAAAGGCTACCGCCTGGTGGGAGATGTGGATTTTCATTCGGTTTATAAAAAAGCGTCCTACATCACTCCTGTTCCCGGAGGCGTGGGCCCCATGACCATTGCCATGTTATTGAAAAACACCCTCAAGGCTCATAAAAAAGAGATTTACTAAAATAAACTACATTCATGTTTAAATCCATCCTTTTAATGGTCATCGGCGTATTGTTTTTATCGGTGACGCCAATTCAGCTTTTGGCACAACAAAAAGGCTGTACCGATCCGCAAGCTATTAATTATCAATCCAATGCCATTGTTAATGATGGAAGCTGCCAATATAATTTAACCCTTTACAAACCGGAGATTCGATTTTTACTGCCAAAAGAGGTGAACGAAACCTCGGGGTTGGTTTTTTGGCGAAACAGTTTGTGGACCCATAATGACAGCGGTGGCCTGCCGATTATCTACCGGCTCGACACTTTGGATGGAACCGTAAAACAAAAAATAACCATTGGTGGGGTTGACAATGTGGATTGGGAGGATCTCGCCGACGACAGTTTATACATTTATGTCGGTGATTTTGGAAACAATGCCGGTCATCGTCATGATTTGGTGATTTATAAGGTGAAGAAATCGGACATTCCCCTGCAGGGAGATACTACGGTGACAGCCGAAAAAATTTATTTTACCTATCCCGATTATCCGGATAATATTGCAGGACGAAGCCAAAACAATTACGATTGTGAAGCCATGGTTTCTGTTGGTGATTCATTGTATCTCTTTTCGAAAGATTGGCAAGATAGCCGCACCCGCATGTATCGTCTGCCCAAAACCGCCGGCACTTATACAGCCGATTTGATTGCCGGATTCAACTCGGCCGGATTAATTACAGCTGCCGATTATAACAAAAAGAATAACGAAATGGTTTTGCTGGGATATACCAACGGCAGTTGGATTCCTTTTATGTGGTTGCTATTTGATTTTCAGGAGCACCGCTTTTTTTCGGGAAACAAAAGACGGATTGACATGCCGAAGGTAACGGCTACTCAAACCGAAGGACTGGTTTTTTCAAAAGGAGATGGGGGTTTTATCAGTTCGGAAAGCAATCCGCTGTTTATGCCCACCATGTATCATTTTGATATTGGAACCTGGACGCAATTCCGGCCAACCGCAGTAAAAATGACCACGGCTGAAAAGATTGATTTCTCATTGAGCCCCAATCCGATTCGAAAGGGAAAATTAACGGTTCATCTACAACAGGTGCCGGTGAATGCTTATCGACTCGAATTATACGATTCGTCGGGAAAACAGGTGCTAACCACCCATTTTAAAGTATCCCGGAAGAAAGGGAAAACCGCCATCAAATTGCCTGTTGCAGCCCTTAAGCCGGGAGTCTATTTTGTTCGCCTCAGGTCGGGAAACTTTACGGTGGAACATAAATTTATCAAGGAATAATCGAAATGAACCAGTTAGAACAAGATTTGTTGGAAGGAGGCAGAAAACTGCCGGTGATGGAAGAATTCTATACGCTTCAAGGGGAAGGGTATAACATGGGAAAAGCGGCCTATTTTGTTCGTGTGGGCGGCTGTGATGTAGGTTGCGCCTGGTGCGATAGCAAAGAATCGTGGAATGCCAAGCTGTTTCCTCCTGTAGCGGTTGAAGAGGTTGCCCAAAGGGCTGCCAAAACAGCTGCCAAAACAGTGGTTGTTACGGGGGGAGAACCTTCGTTGTATCCCATGGATCTTTTTACCCAGGCTTTAAAAGAGCGTGGGATAGTGGTGATGCTGGAAACTTCGGGCGCTCACCCGCTTACCGGCAGTTGGGACTGGATTTGTCTTTCTCCAAAGAAAAATGCACCTCCGCGCAAAGAGATTTATTCACGCGCCAACGAGCTGAAGGTGATTATTCAGCGAAAAGCTGACCTGCAATGGGCCGAGAAAAATGCCGCAATGGTTTCGGAAGGTTGTCAACTGTTTTTACAGCCCGAATGGAGTGTGGCTAATGAAATAACCCCTCTGCTTATCGATTATGTGATGGCCCATCCGCAATGGCGCATCTCTCTTCAAGCCCATAAATATATGGGAATCCCATAACCTATTGATATTCTTTAAAGAGAGATTGGTAAAAAATAAAAAAGCACAACCGTTTAAAAAAAACCGTTATGCTT
>CBETNY010000190.1:0-4541 GCA_965537275.1 uncultured bacterium
ACCCACTGACTTTTAACTTTAAACAACTTCCCTTTTTAAAATGCTTAACTTTCGTAGTGGCTTATATTTTTTTCCCAATTCAATGGGGAAAAATGTGAGCGTTCCAATTTTTTTTCCTTTAATTTGTTCTTTCAAACATCAACACACAAACAATTTATATCAAATGAGTAAGAATTTGTATTCCGTTATCAAAGGTACGGGGAAGTATATCCCTACCCGGGTTATTCCCAACAGTCATTTTCTGAATTCGGAATTTTACGATGAAAAAGGTCAGGAATTTGTTACTGACCAACAGGATATTATCGATAAATTTGTAAAAATTACCGGAATCAAAGAGCGACGCTACGTAACCGACGACATGGTCGCCTCCGACATGGGTTATTTGGCGGCAAAAGAGGCCCTTGATTCATCGGAAATCGACCCTGAGACATTGGATTATATTATTTTTGCCCACAACTTCGGGGATGTACCGGCCTCAAACCGGCATTCTGATTTGGTTCCCAGTCTTGCTTCGCGCGTTAAACACCATTTGAAAATTTTAAATCCAAAAACCGTTGCCTACGATTTACCTTTTGGTTGTCCGGGATGGGTGCAAGGCATGATTCAGGCCAATTATTACTTAAAATCGGGAGATGCCAAACGGGCATTGGTTATTGGAGCTGACACCCTTTCGCGTATTTGTGATCCACACGACCGCGACAGTATGATTTATGCCGATGGTGCAGGCGCTACCATTCTCGAAGCCGTTGAAAGCGATGAAGCCGTTGGTATTTTAAGCCACAGTACCCGGACCGATACCGTTGAGCATGCTTTTGAGCTATGGATGGACAGCTCGTACAACCCGAAATATACCGGAAATGAAGTCTATTTGAAAATGTATGGCCGGAAGCTTTACAATTACGCCCTGACAAATGTACCGCAAACCGTAAAAGAAAGTCTGGATAAAGCCGGACTGAGTATCGAACACATTGATAAAATCCTAATTCATCAAGCCAACGAAAAAATGGATGAGGCCATCATTCAGCGACTGTTTAAACTTTACGGATTGAAAACCTTTCCCAAGGACAAAGTACCCATGACCATTTCGTGGCTCGGAAACAGTTCGGTGGCAACCGTACCTACCTTGCTCGACATTATTTTAAAAGGAGAAATGGAAAATCAACGCCTCCAAAAAGGAAACCACGTGGTATTCACCTCGGTAGGTGCCGGTATGAATATCAATTCTATCGTTTATAAGTTCCCGGAGCAATAAAACTCCGGTCTTCTTTCACTTAAAGAACGAAAACGATTTTTTTGTATCTTGCATGAACTTTTTGCCGAAGCAAAGCTTCTACATTTCTCAATGTAAAACCTATCATTTATGCAAGAAACCGACTATCACTCTGTTGAAGTCAACGGCCTTGACTTTTCTTACTTTCAACAAGGGAAAGGGGAAACAGTGCTGATGTTGCACGGCATCACGACCAACTCGTTTATTTGGCAAAAAATGATTCCCCATTTCACTTCCCGTTACGAAGTGATTGCTCCCGATTTACTGGGCTGTGGTAGAAGCAGCAAACGCCTTGATGTGGATTATTCCATAAAAAACCAAGCGAAGCTGATGATTCAGCTGATAAAAAAGCTCGGGTTATCAAAAGTACATCTTGTTTGCCACGACATAGGAGGTGGCATCGGACAAATTATGGCGGCAGAACATCCCGAAAACTTTTACGATCTCTGCCTGATTAACACAGTAGGGTACGATTTTTGGCCGGTGCAACCCATTTCGAGCCTCCGAACGCCTATTATTCGTCAAATTGCCATGGCTACCCTCGACATGGGCAGCCTGCGACTTATTGTTCGCGCCGGATTGTTCCACAAAGAAAATTTAACCCCTGAAATTTTCGCCCAATTTGAAGCGCAGATGGAAAACAAGGCCAATCGCAAATCTTTTCTTAAACTTGCTAAAGATTTAGATCACCATGATTTAATGGAAATGGAAGATAAAATCAACAATATAAAGTTAAACACATTAATTATCAGAGGAATGTCGGATATTTTTTTGTCGAAAGCCATTGCCATGAAATTACATAAAAATCTCCAAAACAGCCGTTTGGAGTTATTAGACAAGGTGGGGCATTTTGCTCAATTGGATGACCCGGAAAAAATTTCTCACCGAATATTACAATTTTACGATCAGCAACCATGAAAGAAAAAAAACCAGGTACCATCGCAAAATTACAGGATAAAATCAGGGTATTGGAAGCCGAAAACGAACGCCTTTCCGAACGTGCCGAAGACATTATACTCCTCTCGATGATTTCGGAACACCTGTTGGAATACACCGACCGAAAAAAAATGATGGACTATGTGCTCGAGGAGATTTCCATATTAAAACGTATCCCTTATGCCGCTGTGGCCAGTTTCTCGAAATCGAACAAAATCGATTTTCTGGCACAATACACCACCTTTTCTACCACCGATGACATTCTTTTTCAACCGGTATTTGACGAAACCATTAAGAAAAAACTGTTTGAAACAGGCAGTATTGTAAAAATGCCTTTGGATCGAAAAACAGCACATCAACTATTTCCCGATTTTGAACAGGAAAACTTTTATCCGGTATATGCGTTGTTTTTTGGTGTAAAACTCTTTTCTCCGCTCGACTTTTTTCTTTTTGTTGACGATAAACCCGACGCCGCGGAGCGGATGGAAAACTTTATTGCCTCTTTTATTCAAATTACGAATTTGATGACGACGCGGTTTGAAAACCTAAGGCTAAATGAACAGCTTCAACATCAAAATAACTGGCTGGTACAAGAGGTCAACCAAAAGACGGCCAAACTTCGCGAAAAAATTGATTATCAATCGCAAATTATCGACCACTCGCTCGACGGAATTATTCTTCATAAAAATTACATCATCGAATATGCCAACCCGTCTGCCCTTAGAATATTGGAAGTTGACGACTTACCCGCCATCATCGGCCGTTCGATCTTCGATTTTGTTGAGCCCGACCCAGACGAACAAAAAATTATCAAATCGCGGGTGTCGCAGGTTGTTGAAAAAAATAAAGGCATTCCTTTTCGTGAAACGAAAATAGTGACTGCCAATGGAAATCCAAAAACAGTAG
Organism: uncultured bacterium; assembly: GCA_965537275.1. Classification (GTDB taxonomy): domain Bacteria; phylum Bacteroidota; class Bacteroidia; order Bacteroidales; family F082; genus Sulfidibacterium. The sequence goes on from CBETNY010000190.1 coordinate 3,113, forward strand.
AGGTAGGAGGCATTCCGTTTAACGATGGGAATGATGTCATGGTTCACCTGACCCTTCACGATGTTACGGATAAGAAAGCCATGGAACGTGAGCTCGATGAAGAGCGCACACTCTTTATGGGTGGCCCCACGGTGATTTTCAAATGGAACGATCAAGAAAATTTTCCCCTGCGTTACGTTTCACCCAATGTGTTCGACCAATTTGGCTATAAGCCCGAAGATTTCCTTCATAATAAAATAAACTATAACGCATTGATTCATCCCGGGGACCGGAACCGAATCTTAATGGAAATTAACCAACACAAAAAAGACAAGAATTATCAATACGAACAGCAATATCGATTGCTCCATGCCGATGGGAGTTACCGGCATGTTATTGATTTTACCATTTACCATCCGGTTAGCAAAGGAACTTCCTATTTTCACGGCTATGTGATCGATATCAGCAAACAAGTAAAAGCCGAAAAAGCCCTTCACACAAGCGAAACACGCTTTCGTGCGATGGTGGAATACTCTTTCGAGGGCATCGGCTTAATTGATGAGCACTACACCTTCACCTATGCCAATCAAAATTTGGCCAAGATCTTTGGTTATCCCCATGAAGAGGTGGAGGGTTCCGATTTTAGAAAATTCTTAAGCCCGGAAAGTAAAAAGCTGGTTGTTGACCGGTATCGACGCAGACAAGCCGGAGAAGATGTTCCTGCCCAATACGAATTTACCATTCAACAGAAAAATGGCAACTCCAGGATGGTGGCACTGTCCACCTCCGTCATCAAAGATGAAAACGACAAAAAATTATCGGTCATTCAGTTAATTGATGTGACGGAGAAACGAATGTCAGAGATTGCCTTAGAGGAAGCCCATCGTCAGCTGCAAGAAAATTTCAATTCACTTCAAACGATCCAGCGAATTACCGATGCCGTTCGGCTACCCGGTGATACGGCCACACTGGCACATAAAGCGATTAATGCACTCAGCCAGTATACCGCTACCCCATCGGTGGCCTTTTACATGCTCAACAAGGCCGATCAATTGCTCGAAATAGTCGATGCCAAAGGTTTTCCCAAAACCATCATGCCCCATATTGCAAAAGTTCCCCTCACAAAAAGCTTTTCGGGGCGGGCCATTCAAAAGCGCCGGGTAATCTTTTCGAGCTACGAAAATAAAGATCCGGATTCGTTTTTTGCCACAAATCTCATTGTCAATAAGGGTTTCAAGACCACCTTAAGCATTCCGTTAATCTATCAGGAAGAGGCCATCGGCGTGGTAAATCTATTGTTTAAAAAGGTTTACCAACCATCGGAAGAGGAACAAAAAACATTACTCGCCATGGGCCGCACCATCGGGATTGCCCTGGCCAACACCCACCAGCTTGAAGCACTCGAGAAGGAAATTAATCAACGAAAAAGAACAGAAGACGAACTGCGTGC
>CBETNY010000191.1:0-4529 GCA_965537275.1 uncultured bacterium
TCGGATGAGTGCAGATGGTTTGTTGTAAGTAATAATTAAGATTATCATGGTAGAAGTTCAAAACGATAAAAAGAATGCAGGAGGGGTGAGGTTAACCTTCTCGGGTGATCTGAGTGTCGTGGAAATCGGGCAGATTTACGAACAACTTAAAACGGTGAAACGAGATGCCAGTCAATACCATGTCGTGGTAAATAAGGTTGAAAATCTCGATTTGAGCTTTTTTCAGTTGTTATATGCTTTTCTTTTGGAGGTAAAAAATGAAGAAATTCACCTGACATGGGATTTGCCGGACGAGAGTAAGCGAATTATGGCGGAATCGGGTTTACAATCAATTTTTAATCAGTGGACTAGAAATTAGAGGCAATGCATAAAAAAACAATTTTATTTGTGGACGACTCAGAGAGTATTCGTGAGCTCGTCAGGCTAAACTTACAGCAGGAAGGTTTTGATGTGCTGCTGGCCGAAGACGGAACCGATGCTTTGGAGATGTTGGATGGGCGTAAAATTCATTTGTTCATCACCGATTTGCATATGCCCAAAATGAATGGGCTTGACCTGATTAGTAAGATCAGAAAAGTTAACAGCTATGCCTACATTCCCATTTTGGTTTTAACCACCGAAACGCAAACCGAATTTAAGTTGCAAGCAAAACAAAAAGGGGCCACCGGCTGGATTACCAAACCTTTTGATCATGATAAGCTGATGAGAACCATCAAAAAAGTGCTTCGATAATGGACAGCCTTTCCCATAAATTTGTGGTTGAAGCCAACGAAATGTTGGAAAAGCTTGAGAATGCCCTCTTCGCGCTTGAAGAAGATGCCGGGGATACCGAAAAAATAAATGAAGTTTTCAGGGTCATGCACACCTTGAAAGGTTCGGGTGCCATGTTCGGTTTTTCCAATCTGAGTGCATTTACCCATGAGCTTGAGAGCGTTTACGACCGGGTTCGTAATGGTAAACTGCCGGTGGATAAGAAGTTGCTTGACCATACTTTTCAGAGCATTGATTTGATTCGGAAGCTGCTTCATCTGGAAGTAGATGAGGAAGTGAGCATAAAAGCTGAATCGTTTACAAAAAACCTGAAACGAACATTTTTGGCGGGTAGTGAAGAGGATACAGAGGAAATTTCTCACTCTCCGGCCGATGCCGGGGAGGATATAAAAAACAGTACGATTACCTCCACTACTGCAGCAACCTGGTATATCCATTTTGAACCCAACCGCCAAATTCTGAAACAGGGTTCCCGGCCTCTTTTTTTACTGGATGAGCTTTTTGAAGAGGGGAGGGGGAAGGCTTTTTTGCATGCCGATCACCTGCCTGCGCTGGATAAAATGGAACCTGAAAATGTCTATTTCTATTGGGATATTTTATTGTCCACCACTTTAGATGAAAATCATTTGCGTGATGTTTTTGTGTTTGTGGAAGATGATAGTAACTTGATAATCAAAAAAATTGATGACCGCGATTGGTTTGAGCATCCTCAATTTGAGGAGCAGGTGAAAAAGCTTGGCATGAATGCCTTTATCGATGATGCCCAACTCGATAACATGAGAACCGTTTTGTTTGCTGATGTCGTTGATACAGTCACCGGGTCCGAAAAAAAAGAAACTGAAAAAAAACAACCGGAGGAACAAACGGAACAAGAGGTGAGAGAAACTGATTCTGAAGCGGACATTTCTACTATCTCATCGAAACCTCTATCTCCGCCACAAAAAAATAAAAATTTATCAACCCTTAGAATTGACGCGGAAAAATTGGATACCCTGCTGAATCTTATCAGCGAAATGGTGACCATTCAGGCACGCCTCGAACATTTTCAGTCTGAATCAAAAAACCTTGAATTAGAGGCGATTACTGAATCATATCAAAAGTTATCGTATCAACTTCGCGAGAACGCGCTGGAGATGCGGTTGATTCCTTTTTATACCATTTTAACCCGCTTCAAGCGATTGGTCCGCGATTTATCTGAAGAGTTGCACAAGGAGGTGCAGTTTGTGACCCGGGGAACGGAAACCGAACTGGATAAATCGATGATAGAGAAACTGTACGATCCCATTATGCATGTGTTGCGGAACAGTTTGGATCATGGTATCGAAAGCCCTCAGGAGAGGAAAAAAGCCGGAAAGCCTGAAAAAGGGCTGTTGCAAATCAATACTTTCAATGCGGGTTCCAGTGTGGTAATCGAAATTTCGGACGATGGTAAAGGAATTGATGTCAATGAAATTCGTGAAAAAGCCATTCAAAAAGGGCTGCTTCAACCCACCACCTCCCTTACGGAAAAAGAGATTATGAATTTTATTTTTCGTCCCGGGTTTAGTACGGCACAAAAAGTAAGCGATGTGTCGGGAAGGGGTGTGGGAATGGATGTGGTGAAAAAAAATATTGCCGATCTCCGTGGTGAGGTCGAGCTGACCAGCACTGCCGGGAAAGGCACCACCGTAAGAATTATTCTGCCGCTCACTTTGTCTATTATTGACGGGTTAATGGTGTATGTCGGATCGGCACGTTACATCATTCCATTGGATAATATCAAACATATTTATGAGGTAAGTGACGATGAAATTGAATCCGGATTTAAACCGGTTATGGTAAAAGACGGGCGTCAAATACCTTATGTCAATCTTATTGAGGAGTTTCAAACAAAATCCGGGACACATCAGCATTTGCATATGGTGGTAGTCTATTACAATGAAAAAGAAATGGGGATGATAATCAATGATGTGGTGGGTAATTATCAGGCTGTGATTAAACCCATTGGCAAAATGGTTCAACAAAAAGAGTTTTTCTCGGGAGCCAGTATTTTGGGCGATGGAAATGTGGCCCTGGTTTTGGATACCAACCGGATGATTAATCTATTTATCAATGAATAATATGGATGAACAGAAGTCAACACAAACGTTAAAATCCTATCTGAGTTTTACCATAGACGGTGAACTTTTTGCTATGGAGGTAGGATACATCACTAAAATTATTGAGATGCACAAGTTTACCAAAGTGCCTCAATCGCCTCCCTATTTACTTGGGCTGACCAATTTTGGGGGAGGAGTGCTCCCGGTGGTTGATACACGCATAAAATTTGGCTTTCCGGTAGAAAAGTCTCCTGCTATGCAATTGATACTTGTGCTTGATGTCCAATTAGAGGATGAATCATCTCCACTCTTGCGGTTGGGGATAACCATTGATGAGGCCCTTGAGGTTTTTGAGACTGACACATCGCAAATAAAGGACTATCCTGCAACCGGAAATAAATATAAATCGGAATATATTTCAGGGGTTGTCGAACGACATAATCAGTTTATTCTGTTGTTGGATGGCAATAAATTATTTTCGGATGATGAATTGGGTGGAATAATCAATACAAACAAATCGAATTAAAAATAAAATGTCATGAAAAATATTACTTTTAAATCGGCAATGATTACCGAAATCGTTTTCGTTGTTCTTCTATTTTTAGGGCTGGGGTTTGTCGGGATCAGCAATTTAAATCGATCTTATCAAATGACCGACAATTTGGTGAATAACCAAGTGCTGCCAAGCATGCAATTGCAGCTGATGGTGCTTGATATTTATAAAAATCTTGACGCTCCAATGGCAGCTATCAAAGATAAATCCGTATTGTCAGAGGGCGAATATTCACAAATCAGGGATTCAATGGCTAATTTCCGTGAGCAGTCAAAACAGTTGATCAGAATAATGAAAAATAGTGGGACAGAAGACGGGATTGAAAAAAAGATTGCAAGCGATTTGAATAAAGCACTATTAAGTGCCAACGCGATTCTCAGTTTGAAAAAAAATTCTACCGGAATAAATACAGAAAAAGAGAAAAAGCTCTATGCCGATTTGAACCAAAACCTGAACCTTCTGGATTCGCATCTTCGCATGATGCTAAATCAGCTTAAAAAATATGGAATAAAAATTACATCCGATTCAAAACGTTTGTATTTGAAAACCAGAAATACAACTTATTTTTTAATTGTCCTGGGTTTTTTATTAATAACTGTTGGCATGGGATTGTTTATTATGCGTATTTTAAAAAAGATTTTTCTGGCCGACAAGTTCCTTTTCAAATTGAAAAAAGGAAATCTTGATTTGGATTTTCCTGACGTGGGCACAGATGAAGTGGGGATGATTATAAAAAGCATAAACGTAGTCAGTGATACACTAAATGAGGTAGTTTCGAATGTTAATATGGCTGCCAATAACCTATCCACTGCCGGTAAAGATTTAAGTGCTTCCTCGCAAAGCATCTCGCAAGGCGCATCTGAGCAGGCCAGTTCGGTTGAACAGGTATCCTCGTCAATGCAACAGATGGCTGCCAATGTGCATCAAAATACGGAACATGCAAACAAAGCTGCCAATGTTTTTAAAGAAATGGCCAACAAAACCGATGATATGGTTAAGGCGGCTTCATTAAGTAAAGAAAAAATGAAAGTAATTAATGAAAAAATATCCATTATCAACGAAATTGCTTTCCAAACCAATATCCTGGCTTTAAATGCAGCCGTTGAAGCCGCCCGCGCCGGTGAGCA
>CBETNY010000192.1:0-4489 GCA_965537275.1 uncultured bacterium
TTAATGTGTTAATGGGGTAATATGTTAATGTGATAATGTGCTAATTGGCGAATGGGTGGATTGGAAACCCGGGTTTTTACAAATGAATCACATATTTCCGTTTTTTGCCATCCATTTTTACTTTTAGGGAGTCGGCAAAGCGAACATGGCGAAAGAATTCACCGGTAAACTGCGCCTCCTTTTGGTCAAGTAAATCATAACGAAGGATATGCTCGGGCAGATGCGATTGAATGGTAAAATAGCCCACATTCATGCTGGTTACATTGTGAAAAAAGTGAGATCCCGAAGAGGCATCCAACGGGAAATCTTCCAATGATGTTTCAACGATGACTTTGGCCATGGATATTTGAGGCCAGCGAACCGGAATACCAATCCATTTATCGCGGGTACCCCAGCGTCCGGGGGCGATGAGAACATAATGCCGGTTTTCCCTGCTCATTTTTTCGTTGAGACGTGCGATTTCGGCTGCCATGGCTTCGGTCTTCGATTTATCAAATTTAGCTTTTGGAATATAAATCACATCACGGATTTGATCAAACACTCCGTTTCCCATTCCCATATCGGTATACAGCAACATGGATTGGGGTGGAATTTCTGCCATATTTAAATCACATTCTAAACCTTGCGATATGAGCGGTTTTATTTGAAGGATATAAAAAGAGGCCATGCCGTTTTTATCGCGATTTAAATCGACCGCATATTCCATTTCAACGGCAGTACCCATGGCTTCTTTCCCCAGGGACAGCAACAAACGAATGGTTTTAGCCAACGGAATATAATTGTATTTCAACACATTGGCAAAGTTTACAATGCGCGGCCCCGCTTTGGTAATTCCGGGATAAATCATATCATTATCCGGGTCGTACACCGACACACAATGTTTTAAGGTACCATGTTCCTCGGCAAGGTCAATATCGAGCGTCGCCAATCCTGCATCTTCACCTTCCAACAAGTCGGCATCTTTTTTTGATAAATCAACCGCATAAAATTTCACCTGTGAATTTTTAAACTGATCTTTTGCCGAATTAATTTCCACTCCCGGATAACGGGGTGAAAACCGGTAGGCACGGTTGCCTTCCACCACATATTTTCCCAAACCGATGGCAGCCAACGCAAATCCCTCTTCCGGTTTCATATGGGCATAGGGATAATAGTTGTACGATTGCGCCACACCGCTAAAATGGGGGTAATAATAGTCACCATAACGGTTTCCCACCACCTCCTCGATAACCACCGCCATTTTTTCATCTTCAAGTTTGTAGTCGATGGCTTTTACATAACCTTTCGACACACTTGAGTACAAGGAGGCATACACCAGCTTAATCGCCTGACAAAGCTGACGCAGCCGCACTTCAAAAACTTCATGATTATTGGGAAGAATATAGGTTTCAAAAATTCCTGCAAAAGGCAAAGAGAGCGAATCTTCAAACAAACTGGAAGAACGCACCGCAATGGGTTTGTCGATTTTAGTCAACAAACTGGCCAATTTTTCACGCAACTCTTTTGAAAGCGGCTCGTTGACGAAGGCCTGTTTTACCTTTTTATAATCTTTCTCGAACAGGGCCAATCTATTGAGGGCATGTCGTCCCACAAAATTCTCAAATTCATGGGTACCGATAATAAAAGTGACCGGGGTTTTAATGTGAATATCGGGAACCACCCGCGAAAAATCATAATTGTGCATCAAAGCATTGATAAATGCAAGTCCTCTCCCCTTACCTCCCAACGAGCCATCGCTGAGGGTATAAAAATTGCCCGGAATCAACTGGAAATGGTTCTGATAAGGAATCAGGTTACCGGTTTCTTTCTCATCGCGGTGTTCTTTAATCATCTTCACCAATGCCGAACGCAACTCATGGGCATCTTTAAAATCAGTAACCTTTTTCGGATTGATAAAATTGGCGGCTTTAATTTCCTGTCGGGCCATCAGCCACATGGAAAAGTGGTTGCGCTTAGCATGATACAACAGTGAATCGTCGGGGATTTCCACCAACCGTTTCTCAAACTCACGCAAATTAGCCGCCCGGGCAATTACTTCACCTTTGCTGCTTTTAAAAACAAAATCGCCAAATCCCAGGTAGTTGGTAATAAAGTTCTGTAAATCTTCATAAAGGGTTTCCGAGTTTTTATCGATAAAGAGCGAATGGTACTTTTCGGCTACCCGGGCATAACCCGGGTCGGACGATTGCATTACCACCGGCAAATTTTTCAGCTCTTTACGGGCATAAGCAAGCAATTCAACACCGGCCTGATCGTTTACTTTGCCAAACCGTTCATATTTCACATCGGTAATCAGACATAGCAGATACTCTCCGTATTTATCAATCACATCCACGGCCTGTTCAAACGTTGAGGCAAACAATATTTTCGGTCGTGCCCGCATACGCAAAATTTTATACAAGGCATCGGTACTCACATCTTCAATAATCCTTTTGGTTTGCTCCATAATGACCCGGTACAGAAACGACAGGTATCGTGAAGAATACAGGGGCGAATCTTCGGCCAACAAAATCACCCGCACTTTTCCCAACCGCGTATCATTTTCCACATTAATTTTATCTTCGAGCAATTTAATCATCGAGAAAAAGATGTTGGTATCACCATTCCAGGTGAAAACCCGATCGATAAATGGAAATTTTTTTTGCTCGGTTCTAAAATAGCCCACATCGCTGTTGCTGTTCAAGAGTAAAAAAATGGGAATATGCGGGTATTTTTCCTTAATTTGTTTACTGGCCACCAGCGGCGTTTTTTTGTCCACCCCGACCATGTAGATAATTTGATCGAAATGCCGTCTTTTTAACAAATCGAAGGCTTGATCGACCGACGAAGCACCGGTAATCCGTGGAATAGAGGTCAGGTTTAGCTGTCCGTATTGCCCCAGCATATGTTCCGAAAACCTTCCTTCACGTTCGATGGCATACGCATCATACAAACTCGAAATCAACAAAATTTCTTTTACCTTAAAGGGCATCAAATCGTGATAAACATCACGCGTATAGGTGTTTTTATTTAGAAACCGCTGTAAAAATTTCCCGCTGATAATCCCCCTTTTGGCCTTTTTATCCTTATTGGATTCGGTTTTTTCCAATTTCGCAGGATGTTTCTCAAAACGTTCCAAATAACGTTTGAGCACCCCTGATAAGCTGGTCAGAAAATATTTTTCATCCTCAGCCAACAAGGCGTTCTGATTTTCTTCGGGGTTTTTGCAGTATTCGATTAAAAGTTCATTGCCGCGCCGGGTCAAAACCTTCATTTGTTCGCAGGCATGTGTCACCATCGAATGTGATGATTTGTATGCCTTTCCTTTATAAATAATCTGATGAAAATAAAAATATGAAAGGGGACTCTCCCTGGCCAACGTATCAATAATCAGCATCAGGGTTTCGTCCACACTACGATTCTCTTTAATGAGCTGATTAATTTTACTCAGTATCTCCAATAGCTGGAGGTATGGAAAGGATGCTTTTTCCGACATACCATTTATTTTTCCCACAAAAATAACCTAATTCGCCAAAAGGAATGGTGCAAGTTCTAAAAAGGCGTTTATCTTTGAATAAAAAAAATGAAGACCATTCTGCTTTTTCTTACGGGACTGATTTATCTGACGGGCATCGGACTCAACTTCCCCGGCCGGGAACAAAAAAAAGACCATCCAAAAAACCCATTGGTAATCATGAAAACCGCTTTTGGGGTGATTACTATTGAATTATATCCGGATAAAGCGCCTGTCACGGTGGCCAATTTTGAAAAATACATTCGTGAAAACCGGTTTGCCGGCGCCACTTTTTACCGCACCGTTACCCCGGACAATCAACCCAATAACAAAATAAAAATCGAAGTGATTCAGGGCGGATTATTCGACGACCATCACCCTGACATGCTGGCACCCATTCCCATCGAAACCACTCAAAAAACCGGTTTGCACCACCTCAACGGAAGTATTTCGATGGCCCGTGACACCCCCAACAGTGCCACCAGTGAATTTTTTATCTGCATCGGCGATCAACCCGAATTGGATTACGGAGGCAAGCGAAATCCCGACGGGCAAGGTTTTGCCGTTTTCGGCCGTGTAATCCACGGGATGAATGTGGTAAAAAAGATTCAATCGCAGCCGGCTATTGGGCAGATGCTAAAACCCAAAATACCCATCAAGTCCGTGGTACTGAAAGATCCGCAAAAATAGAAAGCACTACTGCTTAATCAGCTTAAAACTACCCTGCCTTCCTTTTTGGTCGATTATTTTCACTACATAAATTCCGGAAGCAAGCGACTGCATATCAATCTTCTGAGCAGTAAAGTTCACCTTGACCCTTTCACCATAAATATTAAACACCGAAAGCCGTTCGATTTTCAAATGCATCGGGTTGGAAATTCTGACCAAACCACGGGTGGGATTGGGATAAAGCTGCAGGGTCGATTGTAATGGGTTTTGTTTTACTGCCAGCAGTTGGCTAAACGGATTGAGCACGACCTGCAAGAGCTGTTTTCG
>CBETNY010000193.1:0-4485 GCA_965537275.1 uncultured bacterium
TAAAAATATTACAATCTATGTAGCTGATTATTAGATGAAAAACACACTTATTAGTAATTTGCCCCTTGACGGATATCAAGGCGTAAATGCCATTAACAATGGAATGGTCATTGGTAATCGAATCCCAAAAGATTACTTTATTACTAAAGGAACCGGTGAAAGCAATATTACCATCCATGCCGGTTCGTATCACCTGGCACTCCGTAAAGCCGGAATCGAACGTGCAAACATCATGACTTATTCTTCCATTCTCCCCGCAATTGCCACACAAATCGACAAACCACACACTTACCAACACGGTGAGGTGATGGAGAGCATTATGGCTGTAGCTCACGGGAGTAAAGGTGAACGGGTCTCCGCCGGAATTATTTATTCGTGGCTGAACAACCGGAAAGACGGGTCGAAATATGGTGGTTTGGTCTGTGAACACAATGGTAATTACCAACTTACAGTCCTGAAGGAGATGTTGAATGCCAGTTTGAATGAGTTATACGTGAATGGGTTTGAAGAGGATTACTACTTAAGTGAACCTACTTTGATTACGGAAAGTTTTGTTCCCGAAAAAACCTATGGTACCGCTTTGGTTGCCTTGTGTTTTACCTCTTATTTTTACCCTGTTATTGCCTAAATGAATAAGTTATGATAGCTTACGGAGGTGAGGAAGCAGCCATTGTTGCTTACGATGAAGCCAGGGTAGTGGTTTTTCCTGTTCCTTTTGATGGAACAAGTACGTGGATCAAAGGTGCTGACCGTGGGCCTGAGGCCATCCTGGAAGCCTCGGCCAACATGGAGTTGTATGATATTGAAACGCGATCGGAAGTTTATAAAAAAGGAATTTTTACGGATGAACCGGCCCGGCAATTCGAAAGTCCGGAAGTCATGGCCGCTGAAGTAGAAAGTCGCATCAACCGTTATCTTGATGATGGGAAATTCCCGGTTTTGCTGGGTGGCGAACATTCGGTGAGTATTGGAGCTATAAAAGCCTTTGCCAACAAGGTAAACGATTTAAGTGTTTTGCAGCTTGATGCACATACCGATTTGCGGCGCTCGTATCAAGGCAGCGAGTACAACCATGCCTGTGTGATGACCCATGCCCAGGCGCGGGTTCCCATTGTGCAGGTGGGAATTAGAAGTATGAGCGAGGAAGAAACCTATTTCGCTGAAGAAGATCGCATTTTCTACAGTCACATCATGCAACAGGAAGAATTTTGGATGCAGAAAGCTTCCGATTTATTGACTGATAAGGTGTATGTGACCATCGATTTGGATGTTTTCGACCCATCCATTATGCCTTCAACCGGTACTCCCGAGCCTGACGGACTTTACTATCGTGAAGTGATTGAGTTTTTAAAGCTGGTAAATCAGGAACATGAAATTGTTGGCTTTGATGTGGTTGAACTGTGTCCCAACGAAATCAATAAAGCACCCGACTTTTTGGCGTCTAAATTGATTTATCAATTGTTAAGTTTGAAAATGAATACCAAATAAACGAAAAGATCTAAAAGAATGCAAAAACAAGACTTATTAAAGCAAACCATTCAGCATATCGACATAAAAAAAATTGACAGCCGGGCACTTATCGATGCCATGCGCAATATGTCGTTCAGTTCGCGCGATACAGCCAGCGCAGCTGATATTTTGATGAAAATGGTCGGTGATAAAGCATCTACCAATATCCTTACTCTGGCAGGGAGCAGTAGTGCGGCCGGGTGTATGCAGGTTTATGTGGATATGATTCGCCATAAAATGATTGATGTGGTAGTGGCTACCGGAGCTTCTATTATCGATATGGATTTTTTTGAAGCCCTTGGTTTTAAACATTATCGAGGTAGTGCCGATTATCAGGATACACAGCTTCGTGAATTGTATATCGATCGCATTTACGACACCTTTATCGATGAAGAAGAGCTGCAGCAATGTGATATGACCATCAAAAAAGTGGCGGATGAGTTACCTGCCGGAATTTACTCCTCCAGGGCATTTATCAAAGAGCTGGGACGTTACCTTACAAAACATGCTGTGAAAAAGGACAGCCTGGTACAAGCTGCTTTCGAAAATGATGTTCCCATCTTCTGTCCCGCTTTTTCAGATAGCAGTGCAGGATTTGGTTTGGTGAAGCATCAATGGGAGCGACCTCAAAACCATGTTTCGATTGATTCGGTTCGGGATTTTATGGAGCTGACCATGATTAAAATGGAGGCCAAAACCTCAGGACTTTTTATGATTGGCGGTGGCGTTCCGAAAAACTTTGCACAGGATACTGTGGTGTGTGCTGAAGTATTGGGAAAAGAGGTGCCGATGCACAAATATGCCGTGCAAATTACCGTGGCCGATCCGCGCGACGGTGCATGTTCCTCTTCCACATTAAAAGAAGCCGGTTCGTGGGGAAAGGTAGATCATCAGTATGAACAAATGGTGTTTGCCGAAGCCACTACCGTGCTTCCAATCATCGTGAGCTATGTGTACCAAAGCAAAGTGTGGGAATCACGTGAATTTCAAAGATGGAATAAACTATTTGAAAAGTAATCTCAAATAAAAGAGGCTGTTCAAAAAATAAAAATGATGAACAGCCTCTTTTTTTTATCAAGATAAGGATGATAATGCCCTGTGCGAATGAAACAAATTAATCTTCCTCATCATTAAACTCAAAATCGTTGTAATCACTCAAATAATCCTTATCCGAGTATTTCTCACCATAAAGTTGTTTTGCAATTTTGGTTAAATTGCCCTCCTCATCAAAATCATCATCGTCTAAAATAATTTGTTCAGCGCGTTTTTCCGACATCTTAATTAAATAAACGGTGTCGTCGGTTTCAAACCGTAAGGCGAAAACTTTTGCTCCATCCTTCCCTTTATACTCGATTAAGGAATCTGCAAAACCCTCCGAATAGACCAATTTAACCTGCTCCTGAAGCGCTTCGCTGAGCTTTTCAAAAGTGGTGAGCTTGTGGGGTTTCTGATTTACTTCCATGGTTGTTTTGTTAGGTTCCTGATTTAAAATTTGAATGTTTACTCAATCAATACTTACTGTTTTATTTATGATTATTCGACGCAATATTAAATTGTTTTTTGGTATAAAAAACAAAAGCAAAAAAATATTTGTGTTTTTTATTCGTAACGCAGGGCTTGCGAAGGAATAATACGCGACAAATAGTGGGAGGGAAGCAACAACATGGCTAAACATAGTATCAATACACTGATGTTGAGGATGATAAATCCCGTCCAGTGAAGCTCCACGGGCACGTAGGCTACATAATAGTTTTGGGCATCGAGTTTAAACCAATGGTATTGGTGTTGAATCCAATAGAAACCCATTCCCAGTAAGTTGCCTATCACCATGCCCCACAGGATGATGTAGGTGGCTTTGTAGAGAAAAATTTTGCGCAACGAGCGGTTGTTCACCCCCATTGTTTTCAGTATGCCTACCATTTGTGTTCGTTCGATAATCAAAATAAACAAGGTAGAAATCATGGTGATTCCTGCTACCAGAATCATGAGGGTTAAAATGACGACCACATTGGTATCGAGGAGCTTTAGCCAGTTGAAAATTTCGGGATATTGGGTGTAAATGGTTTGAATATTCAAGTTGTAGGGCAAGCTGTGATAGACCTCTTCGGCCACGCCATCGATTTGATCGGGATCGGTAACTTGTAGCTCAATACTTCCCACCTGATTGGGCTGCCATTGGTTTAAGCTTTGAATTTGTCGCAGGTCGCCCAGAACATACCGGCTGTCGAAGGCTTCAATGCCGGTTTGGTAGATGCCGGATATTTTCAGTTTTCGGCCCATTGCTTCGGATGGTGTTGATCCGATAAACCAAATGCGCAGGGCATCGCCGGTTTTTAATATTAACTTGTCGGCCAGCCATTTTGAAATGAGTACCTCCCGGCTTCTTTTCCCGGATTGGACTTCGGGAATGTGGCCGCTAATCAAATGGTTTTTTAAAAAGGTGAAATCGTACGTGCTATCCACACCTTTTAAGATGGCTCCCTGGATTTGAGCCCGGGTTTTTATCACCCCGGCTTTCTGCGCTGTAAATTGATAGTGAGTAATCTTTTTATTGTTACCAAGAATTTTCAGAAAATCAGGTTGAATTTTCAAAGGACTCTCTTCAAGCGATTGGTTGTTGTCGAAGGGAATAATTTGCAAAGGGGCCGCAAAGCCATACATTTTCTCGCTAATGGAATGTTTGAAGCCTATAACGATGGCTACCGATGCCAGAATAAGTGCCAGTCCCAGCGCAATGCTCAGGATAGCAATCCTTACCACCGGCTTCGAATAGGTTTCTGTTCTTCCGGGGGCAATCTTTTTGGCAATGTAGTATTCGAAATTCAATGGGCTGATTTATTTTTTTACAAATTTACGGTTTCATTCCAATTGATGTGGATGACTTTCATATTTTTACCAATTAAAAGTTTCCTTATCTTATGAAAATTAAAATTTACCTCCTTTTCTTTTACGTGTTGCCGGTTTTTGTCAACGCCC
>CBETNY010000194.1:0-4447 GCA_965537275.1 uncultured bacterium
CATTGAGATTCCGGAAGGAACCTTCGTTTGCTTCCGGAATTTTTATTTCTGCCTTTTTGGGGTGGAGGAATAGGCAGGCTCATAATTTTCGACATTTTAGCCTACATTTGCCCCCATTAAATGTTGCTTATGGTTACACTTTCCATCATTACCCCTGATCAACACTGGATGCTATGGGCATCGCTGATTTTTGCTGCCAGCTTTGGCATTTGGGCCGAACAAAATACCCAATGGGGAAGTAAACTCTCCGCGGTAGTGATTAGCATTTTATTTACCTTTCTTTTGTCGAATTTTTCCATTATTCCCACCTCAGCGCCTACTTACGATATTGTTTGGTCGTATCTTGTGCCGTTGGCTGTCCCTCTTTTATTGTTTAAGGCCAACATACGGCGTATTATTAAAGAAGCAGGTCCTACACTCATTGCTTTTACCATTGGATCGGTAGGTACAGTCGTAGGAACGATTTTGGCGTTTAAAACCATTCCATTGGGTGAAGAGGGATGGAAATTGGCCGGAATCTTTTGTTCCACTTACATTGGGGGTTCCATGAATTATGTGGCATCTTCCCAAGCGCTTCAGCTACACTCGAGCGATCTGCTCACCGCCGGGGTAGCTGCCGATAATCTGGTCATGACACTTTATTTCCTCCTGCTTTTCGCAATTCCATCCATGGGATTTTTCAAAAAACATTACAAAAATATTCACCAGCAGGAAGCTGAGCTGGCCGAAAGTATTGAACAAACTGAAATAGAGAACGACAATCCGGGACTATTGGATGTGGGCAAAGCATTAAGTATCGGATTTATTGTTACCGCCATCAGCTTTTTCCTTCAGGATCTTATTGGCATTAAAGGAAGTGCCATCCTCATTATCACTTTGATAGTAATTACTATTGCTACCCTTTTTCCCAAACCCATGAATAAAATAAAAGGTGCGGATATGATTGGCACCTTTCTGATGCAGATATTTTTTGCAGCCATTGGAGCCAGTGCCAATATCTTTGTGGTACTCAAAGTGGGCCCGGTACTCTTTTTGTTTGCCGGCTTTATTTTACTGGTACACTTAATGTTTATCCTCCTTTTTGGAAAGTTGTTCAAACTTGATTTGGCCGAGATTGTGATTGCTTCCAATGCCAATATGGGCGGACCCACCACCGCAGCAGCCATGGCTGTAGGACGCAAATGGAAACCGTTGGTGATACCGGCTATTCTGTGTGGCACATTGGGTTATGCCGTTGCCACCTTTATTGGCGTAGGGGTTGCCTATTTTCTTCATTAATTTATATTCAAAACAAATTGACAAAAAGATGTGTTTTCGATTTGGAGCTATCGAAAATCGAAATACATTTGCAGCGACAATTCTTCAGGGCAGGGTGCCTTGTTTGACAACAAACAAGAATTCCCGACCGGCGGTATAGCCCGCGACTCCCGATGAAAATCGGGACTGATTCCGTGAAATCCGGAAGCCGACAGTAACAGTCTGGATGGGAGAAGCAATTGTGGTACAATCCACATTTATGTCCATGTAAACCGGTGTGCATGGTTCCGTAAATGTTGCGTTGTATGTATTATCCTCCCTCTGCCCTGCTGATTGCAGGTTTTTTTATGTCTAATTTTAAAACATATCAAATGAAGCGGAGTTTTATTTTATTGATTATCAGTATCTTATTTATCACCCCTCTCCTGGCACAATATCAAATTCAGGGACAAATTGTTTCGGCCAATACACAAAAAGCCGTATCAGCGGCTCATCTGCTTTTAGGTGAGAAAAATCAAGGTTACACCACTAACGAAAATGGTTTTTTTCAATTTGAAACCAACCAAAAACAGGGATGGTTTTGGATAGAAGCGGTCGGATTTGAAAAGCAGAAGGTTTATTTTCGCGCCAAAACAGCGCGCACCGATTTGGGCAAACTGATGCTGCAGCCCAAGACCTACCGGTTAAACGAAATCAACATCAGTGCTTCCATGGTAAAACCGGATCAAGCCGCCATCAACATTTCAAACATCAGCGCACGAAAGCTGAAGAGCGAACTGGGCGATCAGCCTTTACCCCTGTTGATGCAGCAAACACCCGGTGTTTTTAGTGTACGAAACGGAGGTGGCAGCGGCGATGCCAGCTTAAGTATCCGTGGATTTAAGCAGGACAATGTGGCCCTTTTGCTCAATGGCATCCCCATCAACGGGGTAGAACACGGCCTGGTTTACTGGAGCAACTGGCTGGGATTGAATGATGCGGCAGCAAGCATCCAAATTCAAAAAGGCCCGGGATTTACCAACCTGGCTTCCAATGCAGTGGGTGGTAGCATCAACATCATTTCCACCAAAGCAAACCAAACAAAAGGAGGAAACCTCAATGTTCAGTTTACCGATTATGGAAACCAAAAAACCACACTTATTCTGAATAGCGGGCAGCTGGACAACGGATGGAGCCTTTCGTTTATGGGCGCCTATTTTAGTGGACCGGGCTATATTGACGCCACTGCAGTAAAAGGCTTTTCCTACTTTTTTACTGCCAATAAGCAGTTGGGACGCCGCCACCATATCAACATTACCTTATTGGGATCTCCACAGCATCATCAACAACGTAGCCTGAAATTATCCCATCAGGAAGTACTTACCCACGGATACCGCTATAATAAAGACTGGGGATCGTTGGACGGAAAAACAAAAAATGCTTCCGAGAACTTTTATCATAAACCTTTTCTCACCATGACCGACGACTGGCAAATCAGCAGCACTCAAAATCTATCGAACACCTTTTATTTAGCCTATGGTTCCGGAGGAGGAAAATGGTCGGACAGCTTTCATTATGCCCCCTCAATTTTCAGCTACCGCACCCCCAGTGGTCAAATCGATTGGAATCGTATTTATGAGAATAATGCCGACAATACAACCCCTTACGTGCTTGCCAATGGCGATACGGTAAGTGGATACTCCATAAATATTGGCACCCGTTTCCTGGCCAGTCATGTACAAAGCGGATGGATGTCGACCTACGAACAGAAATTTGGTAAATTTCTGACCCTGACCTCCGGATTGCATTACAGCTATCTCAACTCATTTCTACGCGAAGAAATCAGCGATTTGATGGGAGGTCAATTTTACATCGAAGATTACGGATGGTCGTTAAGTGGTGTAGCGGGTCGCGACCAAATCAAAATGCCGGGTGATATTATCAAAGTAAACAACCATTCCATCATTCATCAGGTTACCGGCTACGCCCGGTTAAAATACCAAACAAAAAAAGTATTTGGCTACGTGGCGCTGGGAGCAAACAACCATTGGTATCAACGGGTGGATGATTTTAATTATGTGACGAATCCAAAAAGTAAAACCATTGTGAAACCCGGATTTGATTTCCGTACCGGGATTCGTTACCAACTTTATCAGAACCATCAGTTTTACTTTAATGCGGCCCATATTTCCAGGGCTCCCTACTTTAAATATGTTTTTGGAAACTTTACCAACGTGCCGGTTCAAAACCTTAAAAATGAAAAAATTGATGATTTTGAAATGGGTTATCAGCTCACCACGGGAAACCTAAAATCAAATCTCAACCTATTTTATACGCAATGGCAAAATGTTTCGTTGCTCAGCAACGAATATGTGCAACTTGAAGATAACCGGCAATCGCGTGCCATGATCAATGGATTAAACAGCATCCACAAAGGCATCGAATGGGAAATGCAATACCAAATCAATGGCTCGGTCAAAATTGCTGCCCTGCTCTCGCTTGGCGATTATCGTTGGCAAAATGATGTCAATGCCAAACTGATCAACGATAACAATGTGGTGTTTGATACGGTTCACGTTTACGCCAAAAACCTTTACGTGGGGGGCACAGCACAAACCCAGGTGGGTGCGTGGATTGATTTGCAGCTGATGAAAACAAGTCATTTGAAAGTAAGCTGGACCTATTATGATAAAATTTTTGCCGATTTCGACCCAACCCATCGAAACCTTCCCGAAATGCGTCAACAGGCTTACCGGTTTCCGGCCTACCATTTAGTCAATGCCTTTTTCAATATGCCTGCACACTTTGGAAAATTACCCGGACTTCTGCAAATCAATGCTTATAACCTGCTCAACCAGCACTATATCGAAACAGGGGAAGATGGGATCAACAGCGATTTAGACAGTTTCCGGGGATTTTGGTCCATGGGGATTAACTTTAACTTTGCCATCAAGGTTTTCTTTTAATAACCTCTCTTCCGAACCGGGAATCCAAATCCGGCAAATAGCACTTTTACAAACTTTTTGTTTAAAAATCTGCCTGAAGGAATCATTTCATCAGGCAGATTTTTTCATTTCCGGCCTATCGAAACTTCTGAAAGAACTATTTTCAAAGATTTAGTATCCCCTTTTTAACGTTCCAAACCAACGAAAAAACCTCACCAACCCCAATAAGAACAGGCTTTAAATAGCTATCATTCTGACTTTTACCA
>CBETNY010000195.1:0-4399 GCA_965537275.1 uncultured bacterium
CGGAATGACTTTCTTTTTCTGGTATTTATCTTCTTCGCAACACTCCTCTTTTTTTGTTTTATCCAGTTTCTTTAGTTTCCCCCTTGTCCATCCCGGATGGATGTGATAGGTGACACCTAATTTGGCGGTAAAGAGCTGGTCGTACTGAAAGCCATCGTTCCACACATCTACGTCATCATTCAGAACGGTTCGGAATTCACCACCCAACCTGATTCCCCAATGGGGATTTAATCGGTAATTGATGCCTAACCCGACGGGTACCACCAACCCTGCTTTGGCAAAGGTGCCTGTTCCGTTGGGCGATCCGCTTTGTATACTGATGCCGGTGATGTTGTCGGTAAGGGTTGTGTTCCACATACCATAACCCAAACCCAATGTACCGAAGAGGTTCCATTTACGGGTCGATTTGTAATTAAAGAGCAGGTTGCTTAAGTCGAGGTAAAGAAAAAGCCCGGCATCGTAATAGGTGCCACTTAAGCTAAAGTTAACGGCTGTACCATCCGATTTGATGTCTTTAATACTGGACAAACCGGTATAAAAAAAGGAGGCGCCCACGCCCCACACCGGCGTAAACATTTTGCGAATGGTTAAATCGGGAGAAAAACTGCTTTCTCCGCTAAGCTTGTTAAAAAAGCTGTGACTACTCACGTCGCCATAAAACTGGGTGAGCCCCAGGTTTACATTAATTGCCCAATTTTGATTGAAAGTGTTCGTTTTTTTTTCGTTAATGGTTTGTGCCATTACCAGATTACTCCACCCAAAGAGGAACAAAAGGATAACGATAAAAGGATATTGCCGTTTTTGATTACGCATAAATCTTATTTTTCTTTTTCGTTACAGTATTCCAGGAGATAGTCGTGTGCCGGGCCGAACCCCAATTCAAGGGCTTTACGCCAATCATAGCAAGCTCCTTTCATGTCATCGAGATAATACTTTGCTACGCCGCGGTTAAAATAATTTCGTACCCAGTTCGAGTAATCCATCACGTTTGAGGGTTTCATTTCAAGCGCCCGGTCGTAGGAGCCGATGGCATCATTAAAGCGGTGAAGCTTGCTTTGGGCATTTCCCAAATAGGAATAGAGCATGAAATCAGTGGGATTTGGGTTTGCCTCAATGGCTTTCTCAAAATATTCGATGGCTTTAATGTAATCACCGGTTTGATATTTCAAGATTCCCCAATTGTAAAAGTTCTTGGCCGGGTCGTTCACCAGGTTCATGTTTTTATCAACCGGAATATAGTTTTGTTTGGCCCCCTCGATAAAGCTTTTAAAAGTATGGAATTTTACTTCATAAAATGAGTAATCGAAGATTCTTTCCCAATTGTTCGGGCCGGTATAAATTTTAGTTAAGTAGTTATTGTCGAACGATTTGATAAAGCGGAAACGGCAGATACGACTGTCCTTGTTTTTGATGGGATAGACTGCCAGAATCAAATTCCAGCCATTCAGTTTTTCACCCAAATGAACTTGTTGCACATTGCCCACCAAAATACTTTGCCAGTTTTTATGGTCATAGTCTTTGATGGTGCCTCGGGCAAAAACATCCAGATTAACCGCGTATTTTTTATTGAAAGGGGTGGGGTCGGGCAAAATGACATCCAGTTTTTTACTGCTGAAGACGTAGTAATCGAGGGAGTTGAAAGGGGTCCACCCTTCCTTTAAAACCGGAAATTCATATTTGCCGTCATGGTATTTTTTAATGATTACGTTGTACTGATCGTTTCCAATCATGAGTTTGCGCATCTCCAGAACAATAAAATTATCCTGTCCGAACTGACGATCTCCCGTGTTGTTGCGGTTGGCTTTTTGATCGGAATAGGGGAGTTGGTTGTCCATGGAATACCATGCGCCATTATTTTGCATGGCCCATCCCTTGGCTTCTTTTATGCTTGATTCAACATCGCTTAAAGAGGCGTATTTTATTAAATCTTGTTCGGAAACCGTTTCGCATTTTGCCTTTTTGCTTTTTCTTTTTTTCTTTTGTGAGTAGGATAGCAGCGGCAAAAAGGCTAATAAAAAGATGATAGCGTATCGAAAGTATGATCTGTTTTTCCTAAGCATAGGTGTTTTCTTGGTTACTATTTTCCTCAATTTGTAAATGTAAGCATATTAATATATATCCAAAATGTTTAATATCAAATATATAAAAATTTTATCAACAGTTAATTAATCTTTAAAAGTATTGAAAATAAGAAAGATAGAAATTTTACGGTTGAAAATCTACCCTCTCTTTAAGCACTGTTTTCAGTTGATATCATCTTTCTGGCTGCATCGAGGGCCTGTGGAATCCCTTCAGGGGCCTTTCCGCCGGCCATGGCAAAAGTAGCCTGACCACCGCCACCACCTTGTACATATTTGGTGATGGCTTTCATAATTTGTCCGGCATGTAACCGGGTGTTTTTTACCAATTCGTCTGACAGACCAATCACCAAATTGGCTTTGCCATTATTTTCCATCCCAAGTACGACCATTACGTTGTCTTGCATGTTTCTCAGCTGATGCGCCAACGTTTTTGCCTGATTGGGATCAATTGAAACCTTTTTTGCAATCAATTGAATATTGCCAATTTTCTCCGCTTTTTGAATCAAATCGCTGGCAAGTTGCCGGGCTTGTTCTTTTTTCAGATTATCCAGTGATTTAGAGAGACTATTGTTTTCTTTAATGAGGTTTTGAACCGCTGTATAGGGGTTTACCTGGACTTTAAAGAGACTTTTAATGTCGTGAAGCAGGTCGAGCTGATCGTTGAGATACTGTTCGGCGGTTTCGCCGGTAATGGCTTCGATACGTCGAACCCCGGCTGCAATTCCACTTTCCGAAACAATTTTAAAGCATCCCAACTGGCCTGTGGCGGCAATATGCGTGCCTCCACAAAGCTCGACGGAATAGTCCGGGTCGAAGGTAACTACCCTCACCTTGTCGCCGTATTTTTCACCGAAAAGAGCCATGGCACCCATCTTCTTGGCCTCTTCGATAGGTACCTGCTGTTGAATGTTGGCGGGAATATTTTCTCTTATCTTTTTATTTACCAAGGCTTCGACCGCTTTAATTTCATCGGCGGACATTTTGGTAAAATGAGAAAAATCGAACCGGAGTCGTTCGGCATTCACCAGTGATCCTTTTTGCTCGACGTGGGTTCCCAATATTTTCCGTAAGGCAGCGTGCATTAAATGTGTAGCAGAATGATTATTGGCCGTTCGCTTGCGCTGTTCTTCGTTTACCCGGGCTTCAAACTCAAGCTCCGGAAATTGAGGTTCGGTGGTAACAAAATGAACCCAAAGGTTATTTTCTTTTCGTGTATCAATCACCACCAGTTTCTCTTTTGCCGATTCCAGCATACCCGAATCGCCTACCTGTCCTCCCGATTCGGCATAAAAGGGGCTTTTATCCAATACAACCTCATAAAGGCTTTTGTTTTTTTGAATTCGTTTTCGGTAGCGGACAATCCGGGTTTTACAGCGAAGCTGATCATACCCAACAAATTCAGTACTGCTCTCCTTATCGTTGACGACAATCCAATCATCGGTACTTTTTTCGGCATCTTTGCGCGAACGTGCCTTTTGTTTTTCCAGACCATTTTTAAACCCTTCCATATCAACGGTTAACCCTTTTTCGCGGGCCATCAATTGGGTAAGGTCGATGGGAAAGCCGAAGGTGTCGAAAAGCTCGAAGGCAAAATTTCCATCGATGCTCTTTGTGTCGGGATGGTTGTTCAGGTAACTTTCAAATCGTTTTAAGCCTTGTGAGAGTGTTCTGAGGAAGGCATTCTCTTCTTCTTTGATAACCATTTTTACCAATTGATGCTGCTTCTCTATTTCAGGGAAAACAGCTTTCATTTGGTCCACAAGAACGTCTAATATTTTGTAGATAAAGGCTTCTTCAAATCCCAGAAAGGTAAAACCATACCGGACGGCGCGTCTTAAGATACGGCGAATGACATAGCCGGCTCCCGTGTTGGAGGGTAGCTGCCCGTCGGCAACGGCAAAAGCCACGGCCCTTAAATGGTCGGCGATGACTCTTAGTGCAATGTCTTTTTGTTCGTCTTGACCGTATTGAATGCCGGCCATTCTGGCCGTAAAATCGATGAGTGGCCTGAAAATATCGGTTTCGTAATTCGAACGGACACCTTGCAATACCATACTCAGGCGTTCGAACCCCATCCCGGTATCAATATGTTTTTTAGGAAGCGGAGCCAGGCTTCCGTTGGCCATACGATTGTATTCGATAAAAACCAGATTCCAAATTTCAATCACTTCGGGATGGTCTTTGTTCACCAACATTTTCCCATCTGTAATAAGACGCTCCTCATCCGGCCGGATATCAATATGAATCTCCGAACAGGGTCCGCATGGGCCTGTTTCACCCATTTCCCAGAAATTATCCTTTTTTGATCCATTTAAAAT
>CBETNY010000196.1:0-4392 GCA_965537275.1 uncultured bacterium
TTTTGGAAAGGCCGGCGTGGTTTAAGCAAGTTTCAAATTTTTGCCAAAATCGCATGTTCAAACTAAGCTTGACTAAAGTCAAATTTTTTTATACATGTATCTGACTCAAAATCAGACAATAAATATTTTTTTGATTAACCTACCCCTTCGCCCCTTGCAAAAGGGGATTGTAGGTGTTTATTGTCTGATTTTTAGCTTTTTTCTTTAGCTCGCTGACTTTTAACTTTAAACAACTTCACTAATTTAGAATGATTTCTAATGAAAATCAAAAGGCTCCTATTTTTAGATTTCTTATTTTCGACAAAAAAATTCATTATGGAAAATGCATTAAGTAAAATGGTCGCGCAGTTTGACTCTCTGCCCGAAGAAGAAAGAATACAAGCCGTCAGTAAAGCCGTTGGATCATTTGTTAAGTTTACCGGTTTTTGTGGATTACGCTATGAAAAAATGACCCGGCAGGAAGTGATTGTTTCACTTGAGAACAAACCAGAAGTCCAAAACCATATTCATCAAATTCATGCAACTGCCATGATTTTACTGGCAGAAACGGCTACCGGGATGGTAGTGGGAATGAATGTCCCCGACGATCGTGTGATGCTGGTAAAAAGTCTGAATACGGCCTTTGTCAAACGCTCCACAGGTGCCATGCGGGCCTCAGCCACCTTAAGCGAAGAGCAAATCAAAGTGATTCACGAAACGGAAAAGGGTGAGCTGGTGGTTCCCGTAACCATCACCGATGAAGTAGGCGTTGAGCCCATTAAGGTAGAAGCCATTTGGGCATGGATTCCCAAATCACATCTAAAGAAATAGGCCTGCTCATTGCGGCAATCCGGCGCTTTTGCACGCGTACCATTAATTGCTTTTTTGGAGGAATTTCCTGGAAAGCTTATCGGTTTACCCCACTGCTCCTCATCATCCGGTTTCACTGTTGATTATCCGATGAGGCAACAACACCTCTTACCCCTGCAAACACCGATAAAAATCCTTATCTTTGTGGTCAGAAAAGAAGAGGAATATGCGCATTGTTTTTTTTAAAACTCCAAAGGCTAAGAAGTTCAATTACCAACCCAGGCATTACGACGCAAAGAAAGATGAATGGGAACGCCGGAAGGCAGAGTTGGGTTATGATTCTAAGCTAAGTCGGGACGAAAAAATCCGGCTGCAGATGTCGAATCGATGGATTCATCAATCCAATGATGAGGGGAATAACAAAACCGCACAGGTCATTACCTATTTCTTTTATACAGCGTTTATACTGGGGAGCATCTACCTCATTTTATTTACAGATTTGGTGGAAAAATTTCTTGCGCTTTTTGGTGTGATTACAAAATAAACGGATGCATGTCGAACCATATCAAACTCTTACCCGATTCAGTAGCCAATCAGATTGCTGCCGGCGAAGTGATTCAACGACCTGCTTCCGCGGTAAAAGAGATGCTGGAAAACAGTGTGGATGCCGGTGCAACAGAAATTAATTTACTCATAAAAGATGCCGGTAAAACCTTAATTCAGGTTACCGACAATGGCTCAGGCATGTCGGCCATGGATGCGCGCATGTGTTTTGAGCGGCATGCCACCTCCAAAATAACAAAAGCCGAAGATCTTTTTTCCATTCACACACTCGGATTTCGTGGTGAAGCCATGGCCTCCATTGCTGCTATTGCTCAGGTAGAAGTAAAAACCAAACCCAAAGCAGATGAGCTGGGTACTTGTTTACGCATTGAAGGCTCTAAAGTGGTTAGTCAGGAACCCTGTCCCTGTCAATCGGGAACCACCATGCTGGTGAAGAATTTATTTTTCAATGTTCCCGCACGGCGTAATTTTTTAAAATCGAACCATGCAGAAACCCGGCATATTCTTGAGGAATTTAACCGGGTAGCACTGATCAATCCCCAAATTGGTTTTGGACTGGTTCATAACGATAAAGTGGTTTATAAACTGCCGGCAGGAAGTCTTAAATCGCGGATTGTGGGCATATTCGGGAAGGTGTATGACGAAAGACTGCTCCCTGTTTCTCAGAAAACGGACCTTTTGAATATTTCAGGATTTATTGTAAAACCCGAATATTCAAAAAAAACCCGGGGTGAGCAGTATTTTTTTGTCAATCAACGGTTTGTTAAACATCCCTATCTCAATCACGCGGTGGCCAACGCATTTAGCGAATTAATGCCGGCCGATGCTTTCCCCTCTTTTTTTATCCACATCGAAGTGGATCCGGCGGATATTGACATCAATATTCATCCCACCAAAACAGAGGTCAATTTTAAAGATGCCCGCTATGTTTATGCTGTTCTGCATGCCGCTGTAAAACAATCGGTGGGTATGCACAACCTCACCCCTACCCTTGATTTTAACATGGATCCGGGTATCGATTTGGCTTTTCAATCGGCTCCCGATGCAGAAATCAAAGCTCCTCAAATTCACGTCGACCCCGATTACAATCCTTTTGAAACCCATCGCAATACTGATCCGGCACAAGGATTTCATTCGCGGGGAACCCAACATCAAAATTGGGAAGCTTTTTTTAAAGAAACAGGACAGGAGACGGAACAGTTAGCCCCTTCCGCTGTTTCACAAGATTTGGATTCGGAGCTTCAACCTACCGCTTTTTTTCAAATCCATAACCGCTTTATTGCTTGCAATGTCCGTTCAGGCATGATGGTTATTGATCAGCAAAAGGCCCACGAAAGAATTTTGTACGAGCATTTTCTGAATTTATTATCCGGAAAACAGCAGGCTTCGCAGCAACAGTTGTTTCCCCACGAACTCTACTTTTCGCAGGAAGACTTGTCAATCGTCAATGAAATTAAGCCACTCCTGACCCGTTTGGGTTATTTAATGGAAGATTTTGGTCCGAACCGGATGGTGGTCAAAGGGATTCCGGCAGGTATCGACGAACAAAATGTGCAGGCCAGTTTGGAAAGGATCATCGAAGATTACAAAAAATTCAGCAAAACGCCTGGAAAAAGCAAAGACATTAAACTGGCGCGGGCCATGGCTGTCCAAATGTCAGTGAAAGCCGGCACAAAACTTAGCAATGAAGAGATGGCAGACCTTTTCGACCGCTTGTTCGCCTGCTCCATGCCTGATACTGCGCCGGATGGTCAAAAAACCATCGGGATTGTCGGGCTCGACGAATTAGCAAATTTTATGAAATAGATGACTTATCCGTGCCGTTTCAACGAAATTTTCTGTTATTTTCACCACTTATTTTGTAAAAATTGACCGAAAAGCCATTTCGGAATTATTTTTGAATACAACGTGGTGAATTTTTACAATAGATTACACTTAAAAGACATTGATATGCAACAATACCGACCTACCGGTTTTCGAATATTGCCCCCTGTGGTAAAAAATTTATTAATCATTAACGGCTTGTTTTTCCTTGCCACCATAGCCTTAACAAAATATAATATTGACCTGATAAACATTCTGGGACTTCACTATCCGGGAGCCAGCAATTTCAGACTGTATCAGTTTGTTACGTATATGTTTATGCATGGCGGATGGAGCCATATTTTATTTAACATGTTCGCCCTGTGGATGTTTGGCAATGTGATTGAAAATGTATGGGGAGGCAAAAAGTTTCTGGTCTTTTATCTGCTCACCGGACTCGGTTCGGGGATTGTCTATATCATTTGGATTCACTTTAGTTTGCAACCCAACATCGCATTGCTAAACCAAATTATCGATCACCCCACTGTTCAGGGAATTGAATTGTATTTTCAGAAATATGGTTTTCATGTAAACGCCATCAGCAGTGGCTTATCGCAGGCAGACATTCATGCTTTCAATCAGAATGTGGGTTTACTGGGACAAAATGTTGCCACCCCGGCTGTTGTGCAGCAAATCATTTTATTCTTATCCGATTATAAAACCGAAATGATAAACCAAATGGTGGTGGTGGGAGCCTCCGGAGCAATTTTCGGATTGTTGCTGGCGTTTGGAATGATGTTTCCCAATTCGTTAATTTATGTCTACTTTGCAATCCCTGTCAAGGCCAAATGGTTTGTTTTGGGATACGGATTGCTGGAATTATTTTCGGGTCTCAGCAATCGTCCCGGCGATAATGTGGCCCATTTTGCCCATATTGGAGGTATGCTGGTAGGCTTGGCGATCATTTTTTATTGGAAAAAGAAAGGCCATTTTTATGGCCCGGAAATGTAGAATTGATTTAATTTATTTGCCTTATGTATGGATATTCACAACCTCAGGGAAATACAGGAGATATGTTGCGAAAGATTTTTTTGTCGAAAAATATCTTATCACGGCTCATCCTGATTAATACCGTTATTTATTTGCTGGTTCAGGTGGTGAATTTATTTACCTGGTTGGTAGCTCCTGCCAGCATGACCGGTGGGTTAAGCGTGTTGGGACAGGTTCTTGCTTTGC
>CBETNY010000197.1:0-4370 GCA_965537275.1 uncultured bacterium
CCTTGCATTTGTGTGTAAACGGTGGTGTTACAATGATTATATCCCC
This sequence comes from uncultured bacterium, assembly GCA_965537275.1. Classification (GTDB taxonomy): domain Bacteria; phylum Bacteroidota; class Bacteroidia; order Bacteroidales; family F082; genus Sulfidibacterium. Next base: position 47 of record CBETNY010000197.1, read on the forward strand.
GAAATGCCGGTTCAGGATAGTTTTTTAAACGCATCAGATGTACCGGATAAAAATACTTATCCAGCAGTGCCTGATATTGTGGGTTATCATAGGCTTTTTGATCTTCCAATGCTTTAATCCGGGCAAGAACATCGGCAGGCATCTGTTTTGCCAACACATTTTCGGCGTACTCATTGTATTTTGGGATGCTACACATCATGTTCGAGATAATCAGGCCCTTTAGGTTTTGCTGATATTTTAAAGCGTATTCCAATGCCAGAATTCCTCCCCAGGAATGTCCGAAGAGATAAAAATTGTCTTTGTTGAGCCCCAGTGCTTTGCGTACCTGCTCAACCTCCTCTACAAAGCGGTCGAGATGCCATAAGCTGGTGTCGGAAGGTTGATCACTAAAAAAAGAACCCAGCTGATCGTAATAGAAATATTCGATACCCTGCTGTGGAAAAAAGCTGTCGAAACATTCCATGTATTCGTGCGAGCAACCCGGCCCGCCGTGCAATAATAAGACCTTTATTTGCGGATTATAGCCCACCTGTTTGGTCCATACTTTAAAGTCGCCTTTTGGCGTATGAATGGGAATCATGCGGACGCCTCCGGTTTTTATCCCTTTTTCGTGTAACTGGGTGTACGCTTTTAGCGATGATGTTTGATGGTCTGACGATTGACATGCATTAAATATCATGAAGCTGCCCATCATTAAAATCAGGAGAATCTTTTTTAGTTTCATAAAGCTTTAAAAATGATGATGAATATTCAAAGATGCAAAAAATTGTGAATCATAGCTTTGGGATTTGGTATTTATTTTTTGGCCGGTGTTTCGAGCTTGGGTTGAAATGGATTCAGCAGGCCTGCGCACAAGCGAGATGGAATAAAAATTCTATTTTTGCGTTAGCTTTCAAAATACCGGCTGATGTGGGCATTGTATAAAAAAGAAATTCGAGGATTTATGGTTTCCCTTACCGGGATGCTTGTGATGGGCATCTTTTTGATTACGAGCGCTTTGCTGTTGTGGATACTGCCTACCGGAATGAATATTATCGACAACGGCTATGCCAATTTGGATGCGATGTTTGAATTGGCCCCTTTTTTATTTTTGTTTTTGGTTCCGGCTGTGAGTATGCGTTCCATTGCCGAAGAACGAAAGAGTGGAACGCTCGAGCTGTTGTTGTCGCGACCCTTAACCGAATTCCAGATTGTTCTGGCCAAATATCTGGCTGCATTTAGTTTGGTAGTGTTGGCCGTATTACCCACTTTGCTTTTTTATTTTTCTGTCAGCCAGTTGGCCTATCCGGTGGGAAACGTTGATAGCGGGGGCTTTTGGGGCTCCTTTATCGGGCTCCTTTTTTTGGGCGCTGCCTTTACCGCCATTGGCTTGTTCGGCTCTGCCATTACCGATAATCAAATTGTGGCTTTTTTGGTCGCCGTCTTCCTCAGCTTGTTCTTTTACCTTGGCTTTGGAACTATCATGTCGTTTTTCGGTTCCTTCGGATTGTGGGTAAATAATCTGGGAATGGAGGCGCATTACAGCTCGATGAGCCGCGGCGTTCTCGATACACGCGATTTGATTTATTTCATCAGTCTGATTGCCTTTTTTATTTTCATGGCAACCTATTCTGTGGCACAAAAGAAATGGAGAGGATGAAAAAGGTAAATCAACAAATGAAAGCGGTTCCCCGGAGCTATGGAAAAGCCTTTCTGTTGCTTTTGTTGATCCTGGTGGCTGTAAATTGGGTCGGACAGGATTACTATGCACGTATCGACCTTACCTCCGACCGGCGGTTTAGTCTGGCTCCCGAAAGTGTACGTATTTTAAAAGAACTTCCTGAGGATATTCAGATTACGGTTTATTTAAAAGGAGATTTTCCGGCCGGATTTAAACAGTTGCAAAAGGAAACCAAAGAGATGCTCGATGAGTTTGCCGCCCGCTCGTCACACATCCATTACCGGTTTGTAAATCCATCGGCTTCCGACGATCCAAAACAAAGAAGCCGGTTGTACCGCCAATTGATGGATGCCGGGTTAAGTCCCACCAATTTACAGGTAAAGACTAAAAACGGAATAAAACAGCAAATTATATTTCCCGGTGCCATTTTGAAAATGGGTCACAAAGAGATGCCTTTGGGGTTACTCGAATCGGAAATAAATATTCCCCCGGCGCAGGTAATCAATCATTCCATTGAAAATCTGGAGTTTCGATTTATCCACGCCTTTCAGAGTTTGACAATCAAACAAAAACCTGTTGTGGCATTCCTCCAGGGGCATGGTGAGCTGCATGGAAAGCCCATGGCCGATATTTGGCAGAGTTTAAAAGTGGATTATCAGCCGGTGCTTGTGAAAATTGGTGGGAACCGGATGGCGTTGCTTGATAGTAAACCGGACGCTAAAAATGGAAAAAAACTCTTACGTCCCCGATATAGTGTTTTGGTGGTGGCCGATCCAGACTCCTCTTTTTCCGAACTTGATAAATTGGCCATCGATCAGTATGTGATGTATGGGGGCAAAGTTTTATGGCTGGTCGATCCGGTAGTTGCCAGCATGGATAGTATTCGCCGGTCGGAACAGACCGTGAGCATCGATCGAAAACTGAACCTGCAGGATCAGCTCTTTAACTATGGCGTTCGTTTGAATAAGGATTTGATTTTGGATTTGAATGCAGCACCCATACCCGTGCATACCGGACAGGTGGGAAACCAGCCTCAAATTGAACTGCTTCCATGGTATTACTATCCGGTGATTATCCCCCAATCGAAAAATCCCATTGTAAAAAATTTAAATGGCATACGGTTGCAATTTGCAAGCAGCCTGGACACCATTCGCTTAAAAGGAGTGAAAAAAACCATCCTTCTCCAAAGTTCTCCTTACACGGGAGTTGAGCAGGTACCGGGTATCATCAGTTTGTCCATTTTGCGTCAAAAACCTAATCCGCAATTTTTCAGAGGGCCTGCACGGGCAGTGGCTGTTTTACTCGAAGGTACTTTTCCTTCCGATTTTAAAAACCGGCTCATTGCCGGGCTGCATAACAAACAACTTCCGTTTAGAAAAAACAGTGTCAAAACCGCAATGATTGTAGTTTCGGATGGTGATCTTATCCGCAATCAGCTGAAAATCCCCGAAGGTTATCCTTTGCCCCTGGGGTTTGACCAATTCACACAACAAACCTATGGAAATAAGGCATTTGTGTTAAATGCAATCAGTTATTTGTGTCGTGGACCGGGGTTGATTTCATTGCGTAAGCGGGAAATAAAACTTCGGATGCTTGATAAGACAAAGATCGCTCATCAAAGCTTGTTTTGGCAAGTTTTAAATGTGATGGGGCCTTTGGTTTTGATGATGGGTATCGGCCTCCTTTTTGTTGTGATTCGAAAAAAGCGGTATGGAAAACGTTAGAAGATGCCGTTGTCAAAATTTGCAAAAAATACCGAGCCGGAGACTAATTTAGTACATTTGTAAAAAAAATATATACGATGACCAATATGAATAATACCAAAGATTTCCCAAAGATTACCACGCATGTACTTCAGGAGATGAAGTTAAAGGGAGAAAAAATCGCCATGCTGACGGGTTATGATTATTCGATGGCCCGCCTGTTGGATGAGGCCGGCATTGATGTGATTTTGGTAGGTGATTCGGCCTCAAATGTCATGGCCGGCCACGTCACCACCCTGCCTATCACACTCGATCAGATGATTTATCATGCATCTTCGGTGATGCGTGCCGTAAAACGTGCTTTGGTGGTGGTTGATCTTCCCTTCGGATCGTATCAGGGGAATTCAAAGGAGGCACTGCACTCGGCCATCCGTATTATGAAAGAGTCGGGTGCTAATGCCGTGAAGATGGAAGGGGGCAGTGAAATTGCCGAAAGTATCGACCGGATTCTCTCCGCCGGGATTCCCGTGTTGGGCCACCTGGGATTAACGCCTCAGTCGATTAATAAGTTTGGAACCTATGTTGTAAGGGCAAAAGAGGAAGAGGAAGCGCAAAAATTGAGAGAGGATGCCAAATTTTTAGAAAAAGCCGGCTGTTTCGGCGTGGTCCTTGAGAAGATTCCTGCTAAATTGGCTGCCGAGGTAACCCAATCCATCAAAATCCCAACCATTGGAATTGGCGCCGGTCACGAGGTGGACGGGCAGGTATTGGTATTGCACGATATGCTGGGCATCAACCAGGAATTCTCACCCCGGTTTTTAAGACGTTATCACAACCTGCACGACGAAATTATCAAAGCATTTTTGGCCTATATCCAGGATGTGAAATCGGTTAATTTCCCCTCCGATAAGGAGCAGTATTAACCATTTTTTTCGGTTTTATTTTGAAGTCGTTTAAGTTA
>CBETNY010000198.1:0-4361 GCA_965537275.1 uncultured bacterium
TCCCAATTTTGCCCGCAGCCGGTAACGGCTTATTTCGACCCCTCGCGGGGAGATGTTCATCAGCAAGGCAATTTCCTTGGTTGAAATATTCAGTCGCAAATAAGCACACAATTTAAGCTCACGCGGACTCAGGTTGGGATATTTTTCTTTCAATCGTTTCAAAAAATCTTGGTGAACCGCCTCAAAATGAGCTTCAAACACTTTCCACTGCTGTCGATTATCGATTTCACGGTTGATTCGTTTGAGTAAATTATTGAACTGCGAACTGGCCACATCATCGGCCTGCTTTTCCATGATTTTAATAATTTCGTCTTTTAACAGAATCAGCAGCTTATTTTTCTGAATAATCCCAAAAGTGGCGTTTGACAACTCCATATCCTTGGCAATCATTTCTTTGTGGAGTTTCTCATTTTTCAACCGGATAATCTCTTTTTCCGCTTGAAGTTTTTCAAATAAGATTTGTCTTTCTCGCTGGATGTGTTGACGCTCTTGTTCCAATTTTTCGCGTCTCTTCACAAACTCAAGGCGTTTATGAAAGAAATAAACCAACAGGGCAATCATTGCCATCAATAAGATGACATATAAGGCGTAGGCCCAAGGCGAACGATACCAGGGAGGAAGCAAAACAAAACGGAAAGTTGCTTCGTTAGAAACCGTACCATACACATTGATGGCTTTCACATGAAAGGTGTATTGCCCCTCTTTCAGGTTGGTATATTCACTGCTATTTTTAGTGGTCCAGCCGGTCCACCCGGGTTCAAATCCCTCAAGCCAGGTAGAATATAACAATTCGGCAGGATGTTCGAAATCAGCGGCTGAAAATCGGATATAAACATGGTTGTTGGAATAGGGCAATTGGGTGACAGAATCGGGGCTGGTTCTCAGATGAATTTGTTGCCTGTCTACCTGAGGGTCTGAAAATTTTATCGCATTGATAAAAGCATGAAACGGGGTAGTATATTTCTTTTCAAACAAAGGGTCATAATGAATAAATCCTTTGTCCATACCAATAAAAACATTTTGCTTATCCAATGGATAGACAAACTGAAAGCCATTGATAAATTCACCGGTAATACCGGAAAAAGGCACCGAAATCTTGCTGAAACTATTATCTTCCTGATGGCGCAATACGCTGATTTTTTTTGAGGTAAAATACCAAATATTACCCTTTTTATCTTCATTGATTACTTCGGGAATATCCGGTGAAAGGATTTGATTAAACCGCTTTTCTTTAACAAACCGGTTTATTTTTTTTTGAAAACGGTATAACCCCTCGGGCGTCGTAAATACCATTTGGTTTTGTATACGTGATACGCCAAGCAGGGTATTCGATGGAAATCCATTGCGTTGGTCGTAGAAATCAACTTTCTTTACCCTGTCAAACCCTCGGGAAAATACAACGTGATAGATACCCTTGAACCCATGCGCCAGCCACAATGAAGAATCAGAATCTACCTCAATCACACGTGACGATTCATCAAAACCACTGATGCGCCCCCGGTATTTCCAGCCGGATTTATCCTTTGTAAAACGGACTATCCCGTAATAAGTACCCCCTAGCAATTGATTGGGATGCCCCGGCATTTGAAACAACTTCCAGCCGCCCTTCACATTTGAAATGCGGAATGCTTGGTCTCCGATAATCCGTAAGAAACCCTTGTTATGCCCACAAAATAACTGTCGATCGATTATCTGCAAACTCCAAACCTGTCCCTGAGTATGGGCCACTCTCTTAAAACGTTGGTGATTTCTGTCATGCTGAAAAGCGGACCAGGGCATATAAAACACCCCCTGGTTGGTTCCTGCATAAAGCGTATCATGAAACCGAACCATGGCATATCCCGCCGACAACCCCATGGTAGGGCCCATAAAACTCAACGGTGAATTGATCTCCACCATATCAATCCCATTATCGGTACCCAACCAAAGATTCCCTAACGGACCCACATGAAGGCTTAAGATGGTATTATTTTGCAAGCCTGATTCCAAGTTCAGATGCAGTTTTATCTTGCCATCCCAACCGGCTATTACCAATCCATTTTGAATGGTGCCAAAGGCCAGATCGGTACCAACGGCAATTACCGTATACACTTGATATTTTTGTAATATCCGGGAGGCACTGTTTATCCAAGGTTTTAACCGGATTCCGTCAAACAAAAAGAGCCCGTGATCCACGGTGGCAACCAAAGCAACCGAATCGCCGGGAATCATATTGACCACTTCACTATGCAACAACGCCTCCATCCCGGCAAGCGGAACAAGACGCTCCGGCGTAAGCCGCATGATACCGGCGTTCATGTCCTGAACATACAACTCGGCATTCAGCACAAACGAAAAATGAAACTGTGAAGGAGCCTGCAAAACATGGCATTGGTCTTTTTTATTGAAGATAATCATTTGATTGTACGATTGAAAGACCATACCTATGGGCAGATGGTAGATCCGCCAGATATCGGCAGGGTGTTTCGCCGAGACGGGTAACTGCCCCACCAAAGAGGTGTAATGAAGTTGGCCAAACGAATCGTATTCGAAATAGCCCAACTCATCATATCCTCCCACATAAATCCGCTCACCTACAACACACAAACTCCTCACAATCGAATGGTTAGGCAAAGGAAAGAGATCCCAGTTTACACCATCAAAAACCAACAAACCATCGTTGTTTGCAAAATAAAGCAGACCTTTTTGGTCGTGGGCAATCATCCAATTTTGCTGTCCTGCATGGAATTTTTTCCGGCTATAGTGCTTGATAAAAGGACTACCCACTTGCTTAATATTGGCAAATAGGACGCCTGAGAAAAGCAACAGAGCAAAGAGTATACCGATTTTACGAAAAACATTCATCAGGTTCAGGAATCGAGATGGACAAATTTAAGAATAAATCAATCGTAACCGCAATAAAAGGAAATGCCCAACCTGTAAACAAAAAAATCCCGGCTTTCGCCGGGATTTAATTCTATTTCAAAATGAAAAGGCTATTTTTTCTTTTTCTTTTTCTTTTCAGCAGTCTTTTTTACTTTCTCTTCAAGCTGTTTATCCTTCCGGTCACCGCCAAGCATGTCGTAGGCTATGGGACTGGCCGTGAAGACCGACGAATAAGTACCAATGATAATACCAATCATTAAGGCAAAGATAAAGCCTCTGATTACCTCTCCACCAAAGATGAAAATCACCAGCAATACCGCAATGGTCGTTCCTGATGTATTCATGGTACGTGCCAATGTCTGGTTTAGCCCTTCATTCATGTTACGCTTTAGCGTATGTTTTGGGAAAAGGCTTACATTTTCACGAATACGGTCAAAAATAATTACCGTATCGTTGATGGAGTAACCGATAATGGTCAAAATAGCCGCAATAAATGCCTGGTCGACCTCCATACTAAATGGCATCCATCCATAAAACAAGGAGAAAATACCAATGGTAATCAAGGTATCGTGAAACAGGGCAGCCACACCACCCACACCATACTGCCATTTTTTAAACCGTACGGCAATATAGATAAAGATGATCACCAAGGCGAAGAAAATGGCGAAGTAGGCTTTCTCGCGAATATCGTACGCAATGGTAGGCCCGAATTTCTGCGAACTCAAAATACCCAATTGTTTATCAGTTCCTTCGGTATCGGAAGTAAATGCTTTAAATTTAATTGGGTTTTTGTAAAATGTTTTTAACCCATCATACAACTTCACCTGGATGATTGAATCCACTTCTGGATTTTCATCATTAATCAAGTATTTGGTAACAATTTTAATTTGATTGTCAGGACCAAAGGTTTTCACCGTCGGTGCCTGTTTGTCAAATTCAGCAGTCAGTATTTTTCGGATAGATTCGGTATTTACATTTTTATCGAAACGCACCACATAGGTACGACCTCCGGTAAAATCAACACCAAAATTCAACCCTTTTGTAAAGAGCGATACCAAACCGATGAGGATAAGGGTTCCGGAAAAGATATAGGCATATTTACGGGCTTTGATAAAATCGAAATTGGTATTTGAAAGCACATTGGCCGTCCATGGGAAGGCAAAATTTACCTTTTTGTTTTTATCCAGCAGCCCGTTGAAAATCAGACGCGAAATAAAGATCGAGGTAAAAAGTGAAGAGAGCAGACCGATTATCAATGTGGTAGCAAAACCCTGAATCGGGCCGGTACCAAATACATAAAGAACAACACCGGTCAACAAGGTAGTAACGTTACCATCAATAATAGCTGAATAAGCATTCTTATAACCGTCGGCAAGCGCCAGGCGAATACCTTTACCGGCGCGCATCTCCTCTTTAATACGTTCGTAAATAATTACGTTGGCATCGACAGCCATACCGAGCGTCAACACGATACCGGCAATACCGGGTAAGGTAAG
>CBETNY010000199.1:0-4355 GCA_965537275.1 uncultured bacterium
CTACTTGAAAAAACAACAAAAGCCTGCTTCTTCAAGCAGGCTTTTGTTGCATCGTTATGTACTAAATGGCCGGATTATCCGGTGTATTGGGGTTGTTCGAACGTTCATCAAAAGGATAAGGATAAAAATTCCTGTTTCTTTCGTTGGTGTAAGAACCGGCAGCGGGAGGCACAAAATCGGGATGAAGTCTTCTTGAATCTTCCAAACGCATACCACTCATAAAAAGTTCGATGGAACGCTCCTTAAAAATTTCATCCAAAATAGCAGATTTGCTGGTGGCATTACCTGTCCAGGCACCCAAACCGGCATTCACACCAAAAACATCATCGGTTTTTTCACGAACCGCATTAATATTTTCTACGGCTTTAGCCAAATCACCGGTTTGTGCATAGGCTTCCGCTTTAATCAAAAGCATCTCTCCCGGTAAATACACAGGAATTGATTTATCTTCTGCGTCAAAAAAGCCTTTTAACTCGGCAATGGCATGGCCACCCACATTGGCAGGCTCCACATCGGTAGAAGGAGCCAAATAAAAATCAACCCGGCCGTCGCCGGCTTCCGGAACGTATTGACCGGTAAGACCGAAATTGGCCTGCGGTTTGGTATCGGGACTATTATAAACGGCAAATTCATAGACCGGGTTTTTATAGGTAGAACCATCATATACCCATTCCGATTTGGCGCTTAAATCTACTGCGTCGGCAGCAGCAATGGCTGCCGAATAATTTCCTGCAAACAGGTTATACCGGGCCAGAAAAGCCTGAACAACATTCACCAAATCAATATTGGGGAACAAGCTGCTGAATTCGGCCGATACCGGCTGGGCAGTAAGATCTTGTTTGGCACTTTCAAGCAAGGCAATGGCAGCAGCCAGCACCTCGGTACGACTATTAAATTGCGCTTTTCCATCAAGCTGATTGTTGATGGGAGCCTTTTCGAAATTCTGCACCAAATAACCCAGGGTCATGGCTTTAAACCACTTGGCAAAAGCATTCAGTCCCGACTTTGTTCCGGGATCCATGGTCACCCCATCCACATTGGCCAAAATTGATTCGGCAACGCCTTTATCACGAAGCAAACGGGTCCATAAACGGGTAATACCGGCATTGTCATCAGACAAAGGCTGGCCTCCCAAAACCAATTCGGCAGGAGTTAAATAGGTACTCAAATCACCCATCTCACGAGTGGATAAACCGGGAATTTCAACAACCGGTGAATATGCCGATGAGGCAAAATTGGAGGACAAACCTACAGCCGCACCCAACAAACCCGATTTTGTGGTCAATACCTGCGTTTCGGTGGGCTGGTTTACGTTTTCAAAGTCTTTCTTACATCCGGCAAATAAAAGGGATGCAAAAAGAAGACTGATTAATATTTTATTCAAATTATTCATTTTTTCTAGTTTTTCTGTGTCATACATATGGAAAATTAAAATAGATTATTTTATTCCCCTAATTAAATTTAAAGCTAACGCCAAATTTGTAAACTCTTGGTATGGGCACATTTGCCATATCCTGACCACGTACTCCATTGGATTGGGCTTCCGTATTTACTTCGGGATCAGGTCCTGAATAATGATCGAACGAAAGCACATTGTACCCGTCAAATGAGAAGGTTACCGATTTTATCAAACTTTTCGGATTTTTTACTTTTAAATCGTAGGACAAATAAACATCACGTAATTTGACATAAGAACCATCTTCGATAAACGACTGAAAGATAAAAAAGTTCGGACGGGAACTTCCTTTAGGAATTTCACCAAGCAGTTCTTTCCCTTGGTCCTCACCACCCGGGAAAAGATATCCCATACGTTTGTTCCAATTCATCACCTGGTTGCCGTGAACCATATCAAACTGAAACCTGAAATTAAAATTCTTATAACTAAAGGCATTGATCAACGAAGCCACATATTTTGGATTGGGATCACCAATCACTTTTCGCAAAGTGGTTCCCGTAGGTTGCCCGTTGGCATCGTAATCCTGAACAGGTACCGGCACCGACTGACCGTAAGAGTTGGTAACGGTTTCGTAATGACCTTTGGCTTTCTGAACAAAACCATTGGCATCTAAGAGCAAGCTGCCGTCAGCATTCGTGGCAAAATAAGTTCCGTAGAAAACACCCAAAGGCTGCCCTGAAATGGCTACCGAGGTACCCCACATTCCCAGATTCATTTTTTGTCCTTCTATATAAGGTGTTACATTTTTATTGTGACTAAAGGTGGCTGAAACATTCCACGAAAAATTGGCTTTTTGTATCGGAATACCCTTCACCATAATCTCAACCCCTTTGTTTTCCATGGTTCCAATATTCGTAAACTGGTTGGTATATCCGGTAGAAGGAGCCAGGGGTCGATTAATCAACAAATCGGAAATATTCTGGTGATAGTAGGTGAACTCAAGACTGAGACGGTTTTTCAACATCGAAAAGTCAAATCCAAATTCGGTCTCATCCTGACGCTCAGGTTTCAAATCAGGATTTCCCTGAATGGTGGAAGGCAGAAAACCAATATTTCCCATGTAATTCAAAGGATTGTAGTTGGTGTAAATCTGGAAAGGAGCCAATGCCGTAAGGTTTCCTGATTGTCCCCAGGCACCGCGTACCCTGAAAAAATCGAAGGTTTCGCCCAGATACTTTTTCCAAAAATCCTCCTCCGAAATGGAATAGGAGCCACTAAACTTACCATAAAGCTGATTTCGCTCGTTGGCACCAAAGGTAGAAGCACCGTCAACACGGGCTGCTGCAGTGAGGAAAAGTTTGTTTTTGAAACTGAAATTTTCCTGAATATAATTTCCCCACAAGGAGTATTCGGAACGGTAATCACTGCCACCCACTGCTGAAGAAGGATCGGTAATAACCACATTGTCGATAGCGCTCACCTTATCATTGACCACGCCAAAAACACTGCTGCTTTGATACTGATAACTATTTCCCGCACTGGTTGTCAAAGTAACCGAAGGACTTAAATCAAACTTATAACTCACATTTAAGTCGCTGTTAATCATATTAGTATTCAGTGTGTTTTTTTCAGACCGTCCATTGGGTCGGGTATTAAATCCTTTCGGGATAAACAACAAACCCACCGAGTTAGAATAATCATATCCCAAAACATAATTTACATGCAACCCTTTCAGCGGATTCAGATGTACCTGAATATCGTTAACAGCACGGAAGTTCGTAGTGGAAGCTTTAATGCGATCGATGGCCTCATTGGGATTCGCCATCCATCCAATGTTAGGATAAACACCGTACTCGTCAGGAGCCGGATTGATGGCATTATCGGCAAATAAAATACTTACAATGGGACCATAGTTTTTTCCATTGGGCATGTCGTTACTGGTATTGTACGAAATCATGGATCCGGCGGAAATTTTAGCCCATTTGTTAATCACCTGATCAATGCGCATATTAAAATTCTTACGGTTAAAATCGGTGTTGCGGACAATTCCACCATTTTTTAGTTGAGAAGCCGAAATGGCATATTTAGTATTTGCATTTCCACCGGAAATTTTAATGGCATTCTTATATCCAAAAGCCGTATGGAAAATATAATCCTGATAATTATAACGGGTAGCCGGTACGGCGGTTCCATTGTCCCATTTTAACTGCGCCTTATTGTAGGCAAATTCTTTCCTGAGCTGATTGGCATTCACGCCGGTATAAAAAGTAATGGATGGAGCACCGGTTTTACCATGTTTGGTAAAAATTTGAATAACACCATTACTGGCCCTTGATCCGTAAATCGCTGCTGCGGCAGCTCCTTTAAGTATCTCAATATGATCAATATCGCCCGGATCGATGTCTACCAAACGATTTTGTGCATATCCACCCAAATCTACCAGCTGGGCTGATTGGTTGTTCACAATCACTCCATCGATAATGTAGAGCGGATCGGAACTCCCGGTTAAGGTACTGGCTCCCCTTAAACGAACCGAAATTCCACCGGAAGGATTCCCCGAATTACGGGTTACGTAGGCTCCGGCAATTTTTCCCTGCAGCGCATCTCCAACACTTGCCTGTTGATTTAAATTTCCTAACTGTTTCTTGTCAAGTCGCGAAATGGATGCGCCAATTTGTTTTTTTGTGGCAATTCCGCCTGTACCCGTAACGACAACCTCATTTAAACTCAACAAATCCTGACTTAACTTAATATTAAAAGTCTGGTTACTTCCGTCGAGGATAACCGTTTTTTTTGTGTACCCAACAAACGAAAAAATTAATTCCTTCCCCTTTGCATCCGGTACTTTTAAGCTAAATGCGCCTTGAACATCGGTGGTGGTTCCCACATTGGTCCCACTGATGTACACGCTCACACCTACCAGCATTTCTCCCGACTGATCGGAAACCTTACCGGTAAT
>CBETNY010000200.1:0-4342 GCA_965537275.1 uncultured bacterium
CAGTAATCTCCGCATCAGCAATAACCGTCAGGGATAGACTATGATACCTGAAATTGGCCGGGATATCCGTACCCGAAAACTTCAATTGAAGCGTATTGCCCAAGGGTGTTTCTTGTACCGTAATCTTTTCGTAAAGTGCAAGGTACTCGGCCACTTCACGTGAAGAGGCAACCCAAATATTATCACTTCCGCTTTTACCATAGGCTGCTTCAATTTGATCCATTTCACTTTTAAACTGATCGAAAGAGATATCGGGAGAAGTACCGAACCGTGAAGCAAAAAAAGTGCCCAGCCAATGACTGTTCTGCGTACTCTTATCGGCCATGTTCCGAACATTTTGAAATAAATTGGCATCGATACGCAGCCGTTTAAATGTACGTTGAATCAACGGAGTAATGGTAGGAACGTTCACCGGGTTGGGTAAATCCTGGCTGTTTTCATCATAAAACGAAATATAGCCCTCCTCCTTTGCCGGAAGCAATTGGTTGCCGCCATTTGCCGGCAAAACATAGGTATTCATATCAATTCCCCCCTGGGTAAGGGCTGCGGTCATCTTTTTGGTAAAACTTGCATTGCGCAACACTTCATAATTGGGCAGGTAATCAACCGTTGGTTGCGTAAACCCTTCATTTTCCAAACAAAAATGTTCATTCCATAGAAAGCCGATTTCATCCCAGGTTAAATAATTGCCGCCTGTTTCGTGGACATCTTTCCCGTTGTACAAACTGGAATGACTAATCCCCATCTTGAAAGGAATATCATGACCGGCTCCATCGGTATAAAACAACCCCGGATTACCCTCTTTTCCGGTAAAATAGGGATACACTTTGTTGTAAACATCGGCCCCATCCTGATCCATTTGCAAGATAAGGGCAAAATCTTTGTTGTATTTAAACCATGCTTTCTGAACATCCGTAAGGTTAGGCACCTGGCTAAACGTGATGGTCACACGAATATCCTGCAGTTTTTCCTCCTGAGAATGAGCAGGTTTGGCAAAAACCAAGCCAATCAATACCCACAACCATAGGTTTACATATTTCAAAAAATTCTGCTTTTTGTCCAAATTTTCTTTCCTTTCTCAATGATAAGTAAAAATATTAGATTTTAGAGTACCTCTTTAAAATAATAGAAGAATTTTTAAACAAGTTATTCAACCCCTTATGGTTTGATGATTTAGGAAAAGACGCTTGTTGAAGGAATTGAAAAAGCAGCCACAAAACAGGTTGGCAAGCTGTGAAAGAATTGGTATTTTTGAAAATCAAAATATTTAATCATGCGACATACATTTCCTGTAGGTTTGGCCTTCCTGATTTTCATCTTTAGCGCATGCAGTCCTGAAAGCCATGAATCACTTCCCGAAGCAGGGGTTTCCAAAAAACTCAACGACCAAAGGTTTCACGATTACGCGAACCTGGTTTACCGGTTAGATTTTCAGATTCCGGAGAAAAAATCACAAAATATCCTTGGGAAGTTGCTGCTTAGCCTTCAGATTAACAACCCGGAACATCCCGTGGTGCTCGATTTTCAACCACAAAAAGGCCGATTACACGTTTGCAAATCATCACATCATCCTTCCTGCACACACCTTTAAAAAAGGAACAAACCAAATTTCCATCGATTTTATTGCGGGAAACCAGGCACTGAACCGAAACGACGAATATCTTTATACGCTCTTTGTGCCCGGACGAGCATCCACTGCGTTTCCATGTATGGATCAGCCCAATTTAAAAGCAAAATTTGACCTTCACCTTCATATCCCCAAAGATTGGATTGCTGTGGCCAATGGCAAAATAATCGATCAGCAGATTGTAAATGACCAGCGATCGCTAAAATTTGCCACTACCAAACCGCTGAGTACTTACCTGTTTTCCTTTGTGGCCGGAAAATTTAAGGTGGCAACCAAAGTGATTGATGGCCGGCATTTAAAGATGTATTATCGTGAAACGGATACCGTAAAGGTAAAACAAAATCTGGACGATGTTTTTAAGCTGGAAGCCAATGCCATTGACTGGATGGAGAATTATACGGCCATCAAATATCCTTTTGGAAAATTTGATTTTGTACTCATTCCTGCGTTTCAGTATAGCGGGATGGAACATCCCGGGGCCGTTTTGTATAATGCTTCGCGCGTTTTTCTTGATCCTTCCGCTACCCAAACCCAAAAATTATTCCGCGCCAGCCTTATCGCTCACGAAACCGCACATATGTGGTTTGGCGATCTGGTCACCATGAAGTGGTTTGATGATGTGTGGCTAAAAGAGGTGTTCGCAAACTTTATGGCTGCAAAAATTGTCCAACCGGCCTTCCCCGGCATAAACCATCAGCTGAGCTTTCTCATCGATCATTTCCCCAAAGCCTATGCCATCGACCGCACACCCGGAGCCAACCCCATTAAACAAAATCTCGGCAACCTCAATATGGCAGGAATGCTTTACGGAGCCATTATCTACCACAAAGCACCCATTGTGATGATGAAGTTGGAAGACCTGATCGGCAAAGATGCTTTTAGGAACGGCCTTCGCGAATACCTCAACAAGTATCGTTTTTCCAATGCCGATTGGGACGATTTAATTGCCATTCTGGACAAAAAAACGGACACCGACCTGAAAAAATGGAGTCTGGTTTGGGTGAAAAAAAGCGGGATGCCTCACTATCAACTCTCCATAAAAGAGCATCAATTTGTTCTGAAACAGGAAGATCCGCTTAAAAGAGGCCTCATTTGGCCCCAGGCTTTTCGTTTCATCAACCTTAGCAAAATTTATCCGGACAGCGGTATGTTTTTCAACAACCAAAAGCTCCAACGAATTTCCATCGGGCATCCTGCCCGGCTCATTTGGCTCAATGCCGATGGAAAAGCATACGGCTATATTCGCATGTCGCCTGCCATGAAAAATTTTATGGCAAGCAGTAATTTTATGCAAATCAATGCCATACAACGTGCCTCGGCATACATCAGCTTATGGGAAAATTTTCAAAATGAGGTATTCACGCCAATGGAGATAAACCGATTGATTCGCCTTAACATTCAAAGAGAAACCACCGAACAAAATATCAACTATTTACTCAGTATTTACCCCTCTTTATTTTGGCGTTTCAACACCGTTGCAAGCCGGAAAAGCCTTGCCAAAAGCATGGAACCGGTGCTTTGGGAAAAAATTGAAAATTCCTCAACGGCATCCCTAAAATCCACATACTACCACGCCTGGCTGCGCACAGCCATCACAAGAGACGGAATACAAAAGATGCTTGCCCTTTGGAACGGAAAGCGAATAATAAAGGGGTTGCCTCTCTCTGAAAACGATTATGTCCGGTTAAGTTACGAGCTGGCTGTAAGGCAAGAAAATGATTCAGACAACATCATCCCTCGAAACATCCTTCAGCAGCAACTCCAAAAGACAAAGAATCCTGACAAAAAGAGGGAGATTGCATTTGTTATGCCCGCACTGAATGAAAATATCGGCATTCGTTCCGAATTTTTTGAACAACTCAAAAAACCTTCAAACCGCAAACACGAACCTTGGGTAACCCTGGCATTAACCTACCTTCATCATCCGCTGCGCGCACAAAGTGCCCTAAAATTTATTTTACCCTCACTCGAAATGCTTGAAGAAATTCAACAAACCGGAGACATTTTCTTCCCCAAAGCGTGGCTCGATGCCACTTTTTCGGGACATCAGTCACCTCAAGCGGCTCAAATTATTGAAGAATTCATCAGCAAAAATCATGATTTAAATATAAAATTGAAACAAAAGGTCTTACAATCAGCTGACCCTGTACTTCGTGCAGGTAAGATGATGGCAAGAATGGAAAACTGAAAAATTTTTTAGAAAATTTCGCGGAAATAATTTGCAAATAAAAATTATTCTCTATCTTTGCCGCCTCAAATAAGAGAAACGCCTCCATAGCTCAGTTGGTTAGAGCATCTGACTGTTAATCAGAGGGTCCTAGGTTCAAGTCCTGGTGGGGGCGCAAAATCCGGTTCTAAAAAGGACCGGATTTTTTTGTTTCACCCTCCCCTATCTGCTGCACTCAAAGTGAAAACTTCATCAACAATTCCAACGGAATAAAACAAGACACAAAAAATGTGAACAACCGAACTGATGATTGAATCGTTATCATTGCCCGCTGTTTGAGAATCCCATCCTTAACTCAGTTGGTTAGCGCATCTGACTCCTCCGATGTCTATCGGAGCAGAGGGTCCCAGGTTCATCCCGAAAGCTTTCGGGAGGTGGGGGCGCAAAATCCGGTTCTAAAAAGGACCGGATTTTTTTGTTTTACACAACCCTGCCTGCTGTTTGAGAATCCCATCCTTAACTCAGTTGGTTAGCGCATCTGACTCCTC
>CBETNY010000201.1:0-4333 GCA_965537275.1 uncultured bacterium
CGATGGATGAGGACTTATGGAATAGGATGAAAATCCTGCTTTCCTGCATTTTATCTTGCCGATGATGATGTGGTCGGTCGGGCGGCTATTCTTTTTTCAGTGCATCATACAATATTTCTACCGGATGGTATGCCGTACGCTCGGTTCCATCTTTTATCTGGTGCCGGCAAGAGGTTCCCGGTGCAGCAATGATGGTTTCTTTGCTGCTGTTTCTTACCGCCGGAAACAAAACCATTTCACCTATTTTCATGCTCAGTTCATAATGCTCTTTTTCGAAACCAAAGGAACCTGCCATGCCACAGCAACCCGACGGAATTTCCTCTACACTGTAATTTTCGGGGAAACCCAATACAAACAGGGTAGGAGCTGTGGATGCCAGCGATTTTTGATGGCAATGGCCATGTAGCTTGATGTGTCTCGAGGCGGAAGTAAAAGCATCTTTTCCAATTTTTCCGGCTTTCATCTCTTTCTCCAGAAATTCATCTATCATCAGGGCATTTCCGGCAAGTTGTTGGGCCTTGGTGTGGAGCCTCTTGTCAGCCAGCTCGAGGTATTCATCACGAAAAGTAAGAATGGCCGAAGGCTCAATTCCCACCAAAGGAGTCTCCCGGGTAATCAACCGGCTCAGCCGGCGGATGTTTTCATTGGCAATTTTCTTTGCCTTTTTCACCAACCCTTTTGAGAGATAAGTGCGGGCACTTTCGAGGTGTTTTGGAATAACGACCTCGTAGCCCAGTTTGTTCAGTAACATGATGGCTTTTATGCCAATGTCGGTATCGTTAAAGCGGGTGAATTCGTCATTAAAAAGATAAACTTTTCCGTTGGGAAAGCGGGTTTTTACGGATGGATGTTTTTTATACCACCTGTCCAGGGGGATTTTTGACAGCAGCGGAAATTGCCGCTGTGGAGCAAATCCCAACAACTTTGCATTGGTAGCCGAAAGGAGTTTGTTGCGCTGGATGAAATTGTAAATTCCGGGAACCAGACTCCCCAATTGATTGATTTTTGCGATGTGGGCAATGAGCAGGGTGCGTAATGGAATGCCGTGCGACTCGTAATAGTGTTGCAGGAATTCGGCTTTTAATTTGGTGATGTCAACGCTGGAGGGGCATTCTGATTTGCATCCTTTGCATGACAAACAATAATCCAATGCATCATAAATTTCCTGATGGTCAAAGGGATGTTTTTGATTGGGTTTGCTTAAAAATTCGCGAAGGATGTTGGCGCGGGCACGGGTGCTTTTGCTTTCGTCGCGGGTGGCCATATAACTGGGACACATCGTGCCGCCCATTGACGGGGGCTTGCGGCAAAGGCCTGTTCCATTGCATTTTTCAGCGGCCCGGACGATGCCCATATCTTTTGAGAAATCGAAAATGGTTTCAATTTCAGGCGTTTGCTGTCCCGGTTCATAACGCAAATGGGTATTCATTTTAGGCGTGTCGGTGATTTTTCCCGGGTTGAAGATATGATGGGGATCCCAGGTCTGTTTCAGTGTTTTAAACAGTCCGTAAATGTGCTCGCCAAACATGAGTGGAATAAATTCGCCACGCAACCGGCCGTCGCCATGTTCTCCGCTGAGGGCACCCCGGTACTTCTTGACCAGCTTTGCCGATTCCAAAGCAATTTGATGAAACAGCTCCACATCGGCAGGGTCTTTTAGGTTTAAGACCGGACGCAGGTGTAATTCGCCGGTGGAAATGTGGGCATAATACACGCAATCTTTTCCATATTGATGGAGAATTTCGTCAAATTCGGCAATGTACTGGGGAAGAAGTTGTGGGTTTACTGCTGTGTCTTCGGTCACAGGAACCGGTTTGGCATCGCCGGGCATGTTGTTCAAAATCCCAAGTCCGGCAGTCCGCAAATCCCACACCTTTTTCATGTCCGAACCGGTCACTACCGGAAAATGGAATCCCAGCCCCACAGCACGCATTTGCGCTTCCGTTTCTTTTATTTTTTGTCGTACCGTTGCCTCTTCTTCTTCTGCAAATTCCACAATGAGGATAGCTCCGGGATCTCCTTTTACGAAAAAGCGATTTTTCCGGGCTTCGATGTTTTCGCGGGTAAGTTCAAGGATGGTTTTATCCATCAATTCCACCGAAAAAGGTTTCATTTTTAAAGCAATCAGGTTGGCTTTCAGCGCATCGGGAACGGTTTCCAGATGGACACAAAGCAGGGCCTGATGCTCGGGAGGTAACGGCTCCAGATTGAGCTTTATTTCTGTGGTAAAGGCCAGGGTGCCTTCCGAACCGGCCAACAGTTTGGAAAAGTTAAAGGCTTTTTCGTTATTCACAAAAGGATCGGTATCCATCAATAGGTCAAGGGCATATCCGTTGTTGCGGCGGCGTAAAGCCGGGTCGGGATATTGGCGTCGAATCTCTTCACGGGTTTCTTCCTCGGAAAGAATCTCCTTGATTTTGCGGTAGAGATTGCCTTCGAGGTTTTGTGCCTTGCGCTTTTCTTTGAATTGTTCCTTGTTAAGCGGGCCGAAAACCGCTTCGGTACCATCGCTCAACAGCGTCTTTACTTCGAGGGTGTGGTCACGGGTGCTGCCGTAAATCAGTGCATGCGCGCCACAAGCATTGTTTCCCAACATGCCGCCCATCATACACCGGTTTGACGTGGAAGTTTCCGGTGCAAAATACAAACCTTTCGGTTTCAACATCAGGTTGAGTTCATCACGAATGACGCCGGGTTCTACCCTTACCCAGTGCTCTTTTTCGTTGACCTCCAGTATTTTTGTGAAATGTTTGGAGATGTCCACCACAATACCGTTTCCCACAACCTGGCCTGCCAGGGATGTGCCTGCTGCCCTGGGGATGAGTGCGGTATGATGGTCGTTGGCAAAACGGATGAGCTTTTTTAAATCGGACTTGTTTTTTGGATAACAAACCGCCAAAGGCAATTCGCGATATGCCGAAGCATCAGTGGCATACATGAGTCGCATCACGTCATCGGCAAAAATTTCTCCTTCAAAATCCTTTTGCAGGAGGGAGAGCGATGTTAATATTTCAGCGTCTTTCTGTTTCATCAAAATAAAATGTTTTTAAGGGTTTCCGAAAAAGGGTTGTCAGCCAATAGGGGCAACAAAACCTCTTTTTGATAAGGTTTGTCCATCAGTTTCTTTTCGATAGCCGTCAGCTCTTCTTCTGCAAGAAAAAGAGAACATTCTTCGATAATTCCTGCTTTCACCTGAATTTTTGCACGGATAAGCCCCTCGGGTGTGGGAGCCGTTTTATTGATTGAAAACCTGGGTGAGTAGCCCATGTTCCAATCCCAGCTTTTATACTTGGTTTGCGCCAATGCTTGAATTTTTGTCTGCTCTTCTCCTGTGAGCGAACGGAGGGTGGATATGCCGAAATAGTCCAGTAAAAACGCCTTGAATTGCGCCTTAAATTGGTCAATGCCGAGGTCTGCCGGCAGCAGCGATGCGAGGTTGGTGACTTCAGCCCTGATTGATTTTATGGACTTGTCGACAAACTGTTCCTGGTGGGGTTGAATAATTTTTTCAAGAAGTGCCAAATCGGAATCAAACAGCAGCGTTCCGTGGTGCATCACCTTGTTTTTAAAAACATGGGCCGCATTGCCCGAGAACTTCTTATTGCCTATGCGAAGGTTGTTTTTGCCCTCGAAGGATGCCTCCAGGTTAAACTGCTTTAAGAAAAGAATTAACGGTTGGGTGAAGGCTTTGAAATCAACCGGAAAACCGCTGCTGTCAGCGGAACGGATGAGCGTATAATTGATATTTCCTTTGTCGTGATACACGGTGCCTCCTCCCGAAAGCCGGCGGATTACCGGAATATGATGGGCCTCGGTAAACCGGAGATCAACTTCGGCTGCCATATTTTGGTGCTTACCTACAACCACCGAACTCGAATTTTGCCATATCATCATCACATCATCCTGTGTATGTTTTAAGATAAACTCTTCAGCAGCCAGGTTGAACCACGGGTCGGTATGGGGGCGCTCAATCCAAATCATTTTTTTAAATAATGGACAAATGTAGAAAAATATGGATTCTATGGAGTTGCTGCATCCTGTTTGGCAATTTCTTTTTTATTTGAGTATAGGTGTGAAATTGATAGGGGAGAAAGGCTTGTC
Organism: uncultured bacterium; assembly: GCA_965537275.1. GTDB lineage: Bacteria > Bacteroidota > Bacteroidia > Bacteroidales > F082 > Sulfidibacterium. The sequence continues at coordinate 4,102 of CBETNY010000201.1, forward strand.
ATTTGAAAATGCGGGGTGGTGATTTTGTTTGTAATATCGAAGTTGTTTAAAGTTAAAAGTCAGTAAGTCAATGAAAAATGCTAAAAATCCGACAATAAATACCTATAATCTTTTTTTGGAAGGGGCGAAGGGGTAGGTTCATTAAAAAATTATTTATTGTCTGATTTTTAGTTAGATACATGTATAAAAATAATTTCACTTTAAACAAGTTTATCACGCTACAGGCCGAATT
>CBETNY010000202.1:0-4322 GCA_965537275.1 uncultured bacterium
CGTCGTGAATTTCTTCCGCAAACACCTCATGAGGAGCTTCTTTAAATGATTTGGTTAACAACCACTTATCCAAAGTAAGCAACAGCGAAGGCAGCACGATTAAATTGGTAAACAAAGCCACAATCAAGGTGAACGAAACCAAATAACCCAATGCCTGTGTTCCTCCAAATGAAGAGAGTGTAAAGATAAAAAATCCAAAGAACAAAACAATGGCTGAAAAAATCATGCTGTAACCCGTTTCGGACAATGCGGCCATCACCGACTCGCGCACCCGCCAATTATTTGCCTTTAGATGCAATCGGTAACGCGACAAGAAATGGATGGTGTTGTCCACACTAATCCCCAACGCAATACTGAAAATAATGATGGTAGAAGGCTTGATGGAAATACCGAAAAAGCCCATCATCCCCGCGGTAAGAATCAATGGGATGGTGTTGGGAATTAGAGAAATGACTATCATTTTAGCCGATGAAAAAATGACCGACATCAGCAACGTGATGGCCACAATGGCCAGCAACAGGCTGGTAAAAAGATTTTTAACCAGATAATTGGTGCTTTTCAAAAATACCACACTGGTTCCCGTAAGGTGTACATCGTATTTTTGAGGGGGAAAGATACGGTCGATTTTAGGTCGAATACTCGAAATGATGCTGTCAATTTCATTGGTTCCTATATTGGCCATTTGAACCGAAATACGGGTAATTCGCAAATTAGTATCCACAAACGAGTTGATAATGGTTTTTTTGTTTCCGTGGGTCTGTGGGATATAACTCAAAATAAAATTTTTCTCCTGCCGGTTAGGCAACGAATATCGGCGGGGATCACCCCTGTAAAAGGCTTGCTTTGCCGATTTCACAATTTCCACAATCGAAACCGGACGTGCAAATTGAGGATACAAACCCAAGGTGTCCTGGAGCTGGTTGAGCCGTTTCAAATTCGACAGCTGTAAAACCCCGTTTTTCTTTTTTGTGTCAACAGTAATCTCCAACGGCATCACTCCTTTGAAATTCTTCTCCAGAAATGCAAGGTCTTTCTGCAGCTTATTGCTTTTTGAAATATCATCCACAATGGTTCCCGTGGTTCTCAATTTGGTAATACCAAATATTCCGACCCCAACAAGAATGATGGTGGTAGCATAAATCACACTGCGATAATTCAATACCAAGTAGGTGGCCTTTTTAAGCAATTTTGTGGTAAACCCTTTTTCATTGTCCAGATGCTTTAAATGTTTGGGTTTAGGTACAGGAAAGTAGCTAAACAGAATGGGCAACAAAAGCATAGATAACACATAAATGACCAAAATATTGATGGTAGCCACAATGCCAAACTCTACCAAAAACGTGTTAGAGGTAACGATAAACGCAGCAAACCCGGCAGCCGTAGTGGCGTTGGTCAATAAATTCGCTTTCCCAATGCGGGTAATCATGCGCGAGAGTGCTAAAGTTTTTTTCCCGTGAATCCTGATTTCATCGAGGTATTTATTCAATAGGAAAATTGAATTTTCCACCCCTATCACAATCAGCAAAGGAGGCAATACACCGGTAAGAATGGTGAATTTATAACCCAGCAAGGTAATGCTGCCCAAAGTCCATATCACAGCCAAAGTAACCACAACCATCGCAAAAAACACCGCCCTGAACGAGCGGAAAAGGATGAGCAACAAAACAAAAGTCACAAAAGCTGATAGAAAGACAAAGAAAAAGGACTCATTCAGAATAAGTTCGCTTTGGATGGTGCGGATGTAAGGAAGTCCTGAATATCTAATTTTCAGATGATACTTTTTTCCATACTGATCGATGGTTTGGGTAACCTTTTTCATCAGCGGAATACGTGCTTTGGAATTTAAGATATTCTTATCGATGGTAATCATCATCAAATGCACGTGCGTTTTTTTGTTAAAAAGACGACTGTCGTACAAAGGCAGGCTATACAAAACCTTTTTTATGGAATCGACTTGTTTTTGGGTGGTGGGTCGTTGAGCCACCAGGTTAACGAAATTAAATTTATGGAGGCTATCGTTACGCACCAGATTGAACACCCGCGCCGCCGAAACAACCTGCTGAACCCCCTCAATTTTCATTAACTCATTGGTGATGTCATACCATTTTTGGAAATGATCCAACTGAAATAAATTGGAATCCTGAACCGCCACAAAACTCACACTCCCGTCACCACTTTGACCAAATTCCTTCTTAAAGTCATTGTATTCAATGCTGGTGGGATCGGTCGATGGAAGCATTTTTGCCAGCTCGTACGAAAGCTGGACTTTCGACCCTTCCCAACCCATAAAGACGGTGAGCAGGCCTATAACAATCAATATTGCCAATCTGTTTCTAAGGATAAACCTTACGAGAAATTGCCACATAATATATCTTTCTGATTCATCAAAAACTAAATTACACCTTTTTCTGCGGGCCCCATTCCCCGATGAAAACCATTTTAGAAAACGCGTAAAAAAGTATGCAAAGGTAGGATTTGTTTTGATGTCTACAAAAATATTGATTGGGTTTTCTTTTTTCCGCACAAAACCCCATTCATCTACCGTTGCTTCAACGCATTACACAAACCTGCACAAACCCCGCAAAAGTCCGGCCAGGCAGCAATAAAACAGCTAAAAAGCAGCCGGCGCCCTTCCCAAAAATCCGGCCATAAGTGAAACCAAATAATCTGCAAGACTTTTTTTAATGCTTGAACAAATTTCTCACCTTTGCACCTTGAAAAGATGCAACAACGATGACAAAAAAGGTTTTATTTATCGATACCGCTCACCCCTCTTTGCAACAAGGGCTGGAAGAACTCGGATTTGAATGTCACTATTTTGATCACTATCAGCGTAATGATTTTGAGAAAATCATACACCGGTACGAAGGGATTATTATCCGGAGTAAAATCAAACTGGACAGCCATTTGCTTGAAAAAGCCAGCGCGTTGCAATTTATTGGCCGTGTGGGGGCCGGCATGGAAAATATTGATGTTGATTTTGCTCAAAGCCGGGGGATACAATGCTTCAATGCGCCTGAGGGTAATCGTGGAGCCGTTGGAGAACAAGCCATTGGCATGTTGCTGATGCTATTTAACCATTTGAAACGTGCCGATGCCGAAGTGCGTCAGGGCCTTTGGCGTCGCGAGGAAAATCGCGGACTTGAAATAGAAGGAAAAACCATTGGAATTATCGGATACGGAAATATGGGAAGCTCTTTTGCCCAAAAACTCTGTGGATTTGGTGCCCGGGTAATTGCCTACGACAAATACAAAAAAAACTATTCCGACGAATTTGTAACAGAATCGACGCTGGAAACACTCTTTGAGCAAAGCGATATCGTGAGCCTGCATGTTCCCCTGACAGACGAAACCCGATTCATGGTCAACCGGGATTTTTTAACACAATTTAAAAAAGAGATCTTTTTGATTAATACCTCACGGGGCAAAGTGCTCAAAACCGAAGATTTGGTACACCTACTCAAAACAGGAAAAGTAAAAGGGGCCTGCCTTGATGTGTTGGAATACGAAGGACTATCGTTTGAACAACTGGATGCCAGCAAGCTACCAAAGGCCTTTGCCGAATTAATTAAAATGGAAAACGTGATCCTGTCGCCCCACATTGCAGGATGGACGCACGAATCGAATGTAAAACTGGCACAAACCATCGTACAAAAAGTAAAAGCCTACTACGCCTCTTAAGCCTACACTCCCACCAACCGGAAACCGTAATTTTGAATGATTGAACCGGTTTTTCTTCATTTTATGCCTATATTTGAGGTGATAAAATGAAATCCTTTATAAATTAAAAGAACCTGCATGATTAATTTCCCGATTGATTCTCATGCAACCTGTCATTTCGTGCTTCTTAAAGAGGAATAACAGTAGATTTTGTTGGGTTATGGGAAGGTGACAAAATTATGGATAAAAAATAACGAAAGGTAAAATAATATGGAATTACCAAAATATCATGAAACTTTTTTGCCGATTTTAGAAACATTAAATTCGACAGAGTCACTCAAAAGTAGAGAATTAGCGGTTAATGTCAGGGATAAATATTATGCTCATTTACCTGAAGAATTATTAAAGCAAAAAACCAGTTCTGGTGCGAATGTTTTACTTGACAGAATACTTTGGGGCAAGTCATATTTAAAAATGGCAAAATTTGTTTCATACCCGAAACGTGGACTTGTTCAAATAACTGAAAAAGGAAAACAAATTTTGATTAAAGGTTCATTAACGTTACATGACCTTCAACATGACCAAGACTTTATCAATCACAGAGAATCAGTTAAAACAGAAAGAGAGAATAGTATTGAGATACACACTGATAAAGTTGAGCA
>CBETNY010000203.1:0-4321 GCA_965537275.1 uncultured bacterium
GAGCGCTTGCAGTACGACTTGCTTTATCTCGAAAACATGTCGCTTGCCATGGACTTCAAGATTATGATTTACACCATTCTGATTGTTCTGCAAGGTCGCGGCAAATAACAGGAAACAAAAAGTCACTACAAACAATTTCTTTTCATAACATACATCGAACCTGATGGGTCTTATTCGTTAGAGTTTACCCTGATCGATTAGTTTGACAATGGCTTCAATCTCTTTATCCTTTCCGTTTGGATCGTAGCGTGCTTTTAAGTTATAGCCCCATAATCGGGCAAAAGCCTGATAAAAAAAGGCAGTGAATTTTCCACGTAACTGCTGCAGCAATCCGTATGAGCTATTGCCGGTTTCCCTGTCAATCAATTTAATCAAAATAAATCCCTGTGTAAAAGTAAGTTGCTCAAGCGGCTTGGTATAACGCCGTTTAATCTCTTCCTCTGCCTTTTTCATGATCTTTTTTCGCTCGGCATCATTTTTAGCATTTTTCAGACGGACATCATAAATACGAAGTAATACCCCGGCGGTTTTAGCATAAGGATAGACTTTCTTTACATTATAAATAAGTCGAGTAATTCGACGATGCCGCCATCGCGACCGATATCTTTTTGAGGACAGAATCTCAATTTCATTTAAATCGACCACGGGCATACGGTCTTTCGCCACCACAATTGTATCCGTTTTTTTTGTTTCCCCGGTGTTTTGACAAAAAACAGGGGATACAAAAATCCAGCCGACAAAAACCAAAAGAATCCATTTTAATCGCATAGCAGACTTCTTCCAAACATCATGCCCAAAAATAAACATAGCTGACCAGATAATGGTCAGCCATGTTATATTTTATTAAAACCCGAAACCAGCAGGAGGTATTAAACCGCAGCTTTTAATTTAGCCACCGATGCATTACCAAACTTTTTGTCGGCGTATTCCCGGGTAATTTTAAGTGTTTTTGTTTTTTTGCCTGAAGGCATTTCAAACATATCATCCATCAAAATCGCTTCCACAATCGATCGTAATCCCCTGGCACCAAGCTTATATTCAATCGACTTCTCAACAATAAAGCCAAGGGCCTCATCTTCAAAAACCAGTTTGATACCATCCATTTCGAAGAGTTTGGTAAACTGTTTTACCAAGGCATTTTTAGGCTCCACCAAAATCCTTCGCAAAGCTTCTTTATCCAATGGATTCAAATAGGTAAGAATGGGTAAACGGCCCACAATTTCAGGAATCAATCCGAATTTTTTCAAATCGGCAGGCGAGATATATTGCAATAAATTTTCCTGGTCAACATTTTCATTTTTATGACCGGCAAAAGTATAGCCTACCACATGCGTACGCAACCGTGAAGCAATAATTCGCTCGATTCCCTGGAAAGCTCCCCCCGAAATAAAAAGAATATTTTTGGTATTCACTTGAATCATTTTTTGTTCGGGATGCTTACGTCCCCCCTGCGGCGGCACATTAATCACTGCACCTTCAAGAAGTTTTAGCAAAGCCTGTTGTACCCCCTCACCCGACACGTCACGGGTAATGGAAGGATTGTCACTTTTGCGGGCAATTTTATCAATTTCATCAATAAAAATAATACCCTTTTCAGCCGCTTTTACATCATAATCGGCGGCCTGCAGCAAACGGGTAAGGATGCTTTCCACATCTTCTCCCACATAGCCGGCTTCGGTAAGCACCGTAGCGTCGGCAATGGCAAAAGGGACATGCAGCATACGTGCAATGGTTCGAGCCAACAACGTTTTCCCGGTACCTGTTTCACCTACCAAAATTACATTGGACTTTTCAATTTCAACATCGTCAGCCTCTACTTTCTGCCCCAGACGTTTGTAATGGTTATACACGGCCACCGAAAGAATTTTCTTCGCATCCTCTTGTCCAATTACATATTGATCGAGAAAAGCTTTTATTTCAGAAGGTTTAAGTAAAGTATGATCAATTTTCAGCTCTTTTGAGGAAATTTTCAGTTCTTCGGCAAGAATTTGATTGGCTTGTTCGATGCAGTAATTACAAATCTTTGCTTCCAATCCGGAAACCAGCAGTTGGGTTTCCGATTTGGGTCTTCCGCAAAATGAGCAATGCTCCTCTTTTTTCTTTGTCATGATGTATTGTTTTGCCCCATATCCACAAAGGCAGGAATATTCCTGCCTTTGTATCATTTATGTTTCCGGTTTTTTTATTTTTCTTTTCTCACCAATACCTCATCAATCATTCCATAGGCTTTGGCCTCGTCGGCAGTCATCCAATAATCACGGTCACTGTCTTTCCACACTTTCTTGTAGGTCTGTCCGGAATGTTTCGAGATAATCTCATACAGTTCTTTTTTCAACTTTTGAATTTCACGGGCCGTAATTTCAATGTCAGAAGCCTGGCCCTGGGCACCGCCCATAGGTTGATGGATTAAGACCCGCGAATGCGTTAAGGCCGTCCGTTTACCCTTTTCACCGGCACACAAAATTACTGCACCCATGGAAGCAGCCATTCCGGTACAGATGGTGGCCACATCGGGTTTAATATATTGCATGGTATCATAAATACCCAAACCGGCATACACCGATCCGCCGGGGGTATTCAAATAGATCTGAATATCGCGTGAAGAATCGACCGATTCCAAAAACAGCAATTGCGCCTGAATAATATTGGCTACATTATCGTCAATAGGCACACCCAAAAAAATAATGCGGTCCATCATCAATCGCGAAAACACATCCATCTGCGCCACATTCAACTGTCGCTCTTCAATAATGGTAGGGGAAATATAATTTCCATAAACCGAATTATAACGCTCAAGGGCCAGGCTGCTAATGCCCATATGCCCGGTAGCAAATTTTCTGAATTCTTTGCTGCTATTCATCGTTTTATTGTTTGGGGGTTGAAACAATTTTTACTAGTTCTTCAGGAGTCACCTCTTTTTCGTCTTTGCTGACTTTCTCTTTGAAAAAAGCGATATAACGCTCGTCCATCAGCTCACCGTAAATCCGCTCACGTTCCTGCTGGTTGCTTAAAATTTGATCAACAATTCCTTCTACCTGAGGATTGGATGCTTCGCCACCGGCCATTTGGAAATAGGCCCTTACTTTGTTTCGAACATCTTCGTCGGTCACTTTTAATGCATCACCATACGCTTCAATCAGTTTACTTTCGATCAGCTGCCATTTAAAGGTTTTGGCATAGCTCTCGTACTGACCTTCTATTTGTTCAGCCGTGGCTTTCCCTTTATTATTCTCAAGCAACCAACGTTTCAAAAATTCATCGGGTAATTCGGGATCCACTTGTGAAAGAATTTGATCGATGGTATCACCCACAAATTGTTTATCAGCATCATGCTGATAATGGGTTGAAAGGTCTTCGCGAACACGATTTTTAAAATCCTCTTCTGTTTTCAATTCATCAGAAGGATAAACTTTTTTATAAAACTCTTCATTCAACGCTGCCGGTTTTACGCGAACGATATCGGTGATTTCGAAGGCATAATCGGCATTGAGTTTTTCGTCATCACCCTCCAATTTCAGCAATTCTTTCACTTTTGCCTCATCTTTGAAGGCTTTATTGAGGTTTATAACACCCTTATGACCCACCGTTTTTCCAACAAAAAGTTTCTGGATGGTTTTGAGTTTGATGTCACTCACTGCAAATGAGGCTTCAACCTCATGCCCCTCTTCAATGACGTTACCCTCCTCGTCGGCTTCTTGCAATTTAACATGAACTGTATCATCGAGTTCAGCCGTTTCGGGATGTTCTTCCTCACCAAGACGTTTTTGCATGTCCACAATGGCGGTTTCCACTTCCTCGTCGGTGACCTTAATTTTATAATAGGGGACTTTCAGATCATCACCCAGTTTCACCTCAATTTCAGGAGCCAAACCCAGGTCGAAATAAAAGTCAAATTCTTTTTGACTGTCAAAATCAACCGGTGCTGATTTTTCCTCGTTGGGTAGCGGATAGCCTAAAATATTTAATTTATTTTCGGAGATGTAATTGTTCAGTGCGTCCGATACGGTTTTGTTCACTTCATCTGCCATCACAGCATTACCATACATCTTTTTGATCATTCCCATGGGAACCATACCGGGGCGAAAGCCGGGCATTTGAGCTTTTTTGCGATAATCTTTGAGTTGAGCATTAACTTTATCGATAAAGTCCTCTTCTTTTAGGTTAATGTGAACCAGGGAGGTTAATTTTCCGCTGTCTTCCTGTGTAATATTCATTGAAAGTGATTTTTTATTAAAAGTAAAAAGTGCGGATGAAGGGACTCGAACCCCCACGCCTTGCGGCACTAGATCCTAAGTCTAGCGCGTCTACCAATTTCGCCACA